>NZ_JBEXOS010000007.1:0-167893 GCF_040611655.1 Streptomyces sp. NPDC006552 | reverse complement strand
GAGGACCGTGCGACGGCGGTGCCCCAGCCGGATCGGCCGGATGCGCATCGTGCCCCCGACTACGGTGCGGGCACTGGACGTTGAGCGTACCGGCCCGTTCCTGCTGTCGGGGGCGCGGGGGCTCAACCGGCGGCGACGACGTGCTGCAACTCGGCCAGCGACCGGTCGAGCAGGACCCCCAGCTCCGCCGGAGCCTCGTCGGGAGCGATCCACCGGGTGAAGGCGGTGCGGAAGACGGCCGCCGCCGACTCCGCGGCCAGCTGTGCGGGCAGCTCGGCGACGCCCCGCTCGCGCAGTTCGCGTGCCAGGGCGTCGGTCAGCGAGGCCATCTTGGCGAGTTCGCGTTCCTGGAGGACGGGGGTGGCCGCGACGATGGCGCTGCGGCGCCGGGCCAACTCCCTGCGGTCCGCCAGAGCGCCGGGCAGTGTCCGCAGGGCGGCCATGAGGGTTTCGAGGGGTTCCTGACCGGCCGGAATCTCGCGTACGGCGGCGACCAGCCCCGCTTCCAGCGGCTGGGACGCGGGGAAGAGCACCTCGCGCTTGTCGGTGAAGTGCCGGAAGAACGTCCGCTCGGTGAGTTCCGCCCGGCGGGCGATGTCCTTGACGGTGGTCCGCTCGAATCCGAGTTCGGCGTAGAGCTCCAGCGCCGCCTGTTCCAGGCGGCCCCGCGCGTCCGGTTTCCATCGACCCATACGCGCATCTTACGTGATGACAGCCACTGTCATGGCGAGTATGCTGATGACAGCAGCTGACATCGCAAGGGTCGCCGGGCCCGGGATGCGGCGCGTTGACGGCCGCTGCCCCCGGCCCGGTCCCTCCAGGAGGTTTCTCGTATGAAGGTCTTCGTCACAGGCGCCAGTGGTTGGATCGGTTCCGCCCTCGCCGCCGATCTGATCGCCGCAGGACACACCGTGTCCGGCCTGGCCCGCTCGGACGCGTCGGCGAAGAAGCTGGTCGCCGCCGGGGTCGAGCCGGTCCGGGGATCGCTGGACGACCTCGACGTGCTGCGCGAGGCGGCCCGCGCCGCCGACGGCGTGGCGCACCTCGCCTTCGACCACGACAAGGCGTTCACGGGCGGCGACTTCCGCGGCGCCGTCGAGGCGGACCGGCGGGCGGTGAGCGCGCTCGGTGAGGGGCTGGCCGGGACGGGCAGGCCCTTCGTGGCGGCGGGCGGCACCCCCGCCGCGCCCGGCACGGTCACCACCGAGCACGACGCGCGCCGCTCCAGCGAACTGGGGCCCGAGGACAATGGCCCCGCCGCGCGCGCCGCCACCGACGCGCTGGTGCTCGCGCTGGCCGAACGGCAGGTGCGCTCCAGCGTCGTGCGGCTGCCGCGCACCAACCACGGGGAGGGCGACGCGGGCTTCATCGCGATGCTGGTCGCCACCGCCCGCGAGAAGGGAGTGTCCGGCTACATCGGCGACGGCGCCAACCGCTGGCCGGCCGTGCACCGCCTGGACTCCGCGCACGCCTTCCGGCTCGCCCTGGAGAAGGCCCCGGCGGGATCGGTCCTGCACGCCGTGGCGGACGAGGGCGTGGCGATCAGGGACATCGCCGAGGTGATCGGCCGCCACCTCGGCATGCCCACGGCGTCGGTGGCGCCGCAGGACGCGTTCGCGCACTTCGGGTGGGTGGCCGCGGTCCTCGCGCCGGACCAGCCCTCCTCCGCCGAACTGACCAGGAAGCTGATCGGCTGGGAGCCGACGCGCCCGGGACTGCTCGCGGACCTGGACCAGGGGCACTACTTCCGACAGGCTTCCTGACTTCACCGCACCGGTCGTGCCGGAGGCTCAGCCGGCTCCCCTCGCTGCGCACCGCGTACCGCGTTGCCGCGTATGCGCCCGGGCGCCGGGTATTCGGCACCTTCCACCGCTCCGTCGACGAGGAGGGCGGGGGAGGCGTCCGCGGGCCGGGGCCGCGGAGAGACCGAGGGGGCAGATCATGGAGCGGGTCAACACTTTCCTGACCAGACACCTGTGGGCGACCTACGCGCTGTCGGTGCTCATGGGTGCCGGACTGATCCAACTGCTGTACCCAGGACGCTCGTTCGTCGCCGTGCTGGCCCGCGTGCTGGTGCTCTCGCTGGGCGGCCTGGGCGTGGCACTGGCGGCGCGGCGCAGGGAGAAGCAGGCCGCCGGAGGCGCCGAGGGGCTCGTCTCCCTCGACCAGCGGCTGCGCCGGGGCGAGCCGCCGACCGACCCCCGGGAACGGCAGGCCATGCGCGACCTGGTGGAGCACCGTCTGCACCGGGCGCGGCACCGCAAGACCGCGCTCGCCCTGCTGGCGTTCATGTTCGTGGCGATCACGGTCATGACGGCCTTCACCGCCGGCACGCGCCAGACCGTCGGCTTCGCGGTCCTCACCGTGGTGTTCATCGGCTGGATGATCTACAACAGCAACCTGCAGACCCGCCGGATGCACACGATGCGGTCAGCCCTGCGCTCCGAGCAGGCCCCGGCGGAGGCGGACGCCGCCGCAACGCCCCCACGGCCGTAGGGCCCTGGGCGGCGGGCGGGCCCTACGGCCCCCATAGGGTGCTGCGGTGAGCAGACGGTGGTGGGCTTTCGGCGGCGCGGTCGTGACCGTCGCGGCCGGTCTCGGGGTCCGGGCGTGGGCCGGGGGCGACGTCGCGAAGTACGGGGGCGACGCCCTCTATACGGTGCTGGTGTGCGCGCTCGTGGTCCTGGCGGCGCCGCGGCTGCGTCCCGCCGCGGCGGCCGGCATCGCGCTGGGGCTCAGCTGGGCGGCCGAGTTCCTGCAGATCGTGGGGGTGCCGCGCGTCCTCCAGCCGCTCCTGGGCGCGACCTTCAACGCCCCGGACCTGTTCTGGTACGTCGTCGGAGCCGCCCTGGGGTGGTGCCTCGCGCTCCCGGGGCGGGCCCGCGATGCCGGCCCCGGTGCCGACCGTTCGACGGCGCCGGCATCCGCGCCCGTCACCGCACGGGAAAGCCGAAAATGTAACCGTCTGCCTTGAGTTGGGGAAGGAGCCGCTTCAGTGCCGCGACGGTCTGGGTGCGATCCCCGCCCGCGTCGTGGAAGAGGAGGGTCGGACCGTTGGGCAGTTCACGCCGGACGGTGGCGACGATGGCCTCCGTGCCCGGACGCTCGAAGTCCTTGGTGTCCACGTTCCAGCCGAGCGGGCGCATGCCGCGCGACGCGGCGAGCTTGCGGCTGTATGGGGTGAACGCCCCGCCCGGGGCCCGGTAGTACATCGGCCGGACACCGCCGGACGCCTTGGTGATCATGCGTTCGGCGTCGAGGATCTGCTGGGACTGGTAGGTCTGGGAGGCCTTGTCCATGGCGGTGTTGTGCGACACGGTGTGGTCGCAGAGCCGGTGCCCCGCCGCCACCACCTTCTTGACCAGGTCCGGGTGCGCCTCGGCCTGCGTCCCCACCATGCAGAAGGTGGCCTTCACCCCGTACTCCCTCAGCACGTCGAGGACTTGGGGGGTCCAGACCGGGTCGGGGCCGTCGTCGATGGTGAGGTTCACGCCGTGCGGGCCCGCCTGCGAGGCGTGGGCGATGGTCGCCGCGACCTTCTCGACCGTGCCGCTGGGCGCGGCCGGCGCGGCCGCCTCGGACGACGGACCGTCCGCGGCGCCGGCCTGCGCGGTCCACATCGAGGCACCGGTGGCCAGCAACGTGACGCCGAGCGCCGCCCCCACGACCTTGCCGTACCAGCCCTGTCCACCGCTGTGCCGCGCCATGTCCGCCCCTTCGCGTGCTGTCCCCGCCCGATGCCGGTCGCCCCGCGACCACCTGTGAGGACGACACGAAGGCGCCGGAGGATGCGTCCGTTACAGATCACGGACAATCCCGGGAAAGACCGCGGACAACCCGACCGCCCGCACCCCGCAGCACGCGCTGGGTACCGTCACCACCCCGTCAGCAACAGATGGTTGAGAGCCAGGGCCAGGGTCGCCTGTGCGGTGAGCCAGGCGCGGGGGCGGGGGAGGAAGGTGCCGGCCGCGAGGAGCCAGACGGCGAAGGGCAGCCAGATGCGTTCGGTCTCGGCCTTGCTCATCCCGGACAGGTCGGCGATCACCAGCGCCGCCAGGGCGGCCGAGACGAGCAGCGCCAGACGGGGGCGGGGTGCGTCGAAGCGGGGAAGCTTGCGGTGGGGGAGGGGGAGCAGGAGCGCGCCCGCGCGGCGCAGGCCCGCCACGGTCGCCGGGCCGGTGATCAGGACGGTGCACGCGAGATTGGCCCACACCCAGTACGTGTAGGGGCGGATGCCGCCCGCGCCCTGGTAGTAGCGCGTCGTCAGCAGCCGGTACGCCTCCCACCAGTTGAACCCGGCCAGCGTGAACGCCAGGGGGACCACCGCGAATCCGGCGAGCAGGAGGAGCGCCAGCGTCGCCGGACGCCGCCGGACGTGACGCCGCCCGAGGAACAGGACCGTCGCCGCGATGACGGCCACCAGCGTGAGCCCGTAGGACAGGTAGCAGGTGAGGCCGAAGAGCAGGCCCGCGCCGGCCGCCCAGCCCATCGCCCGCCCGGTCACCGCGAGGGCGAGCAGGGCCAGGGCCCAGGCCGCGACGGCCGCGAAGTAGGCGTCGGCCGAGGCGCCCATCCACACCGCGGCAGGGGCGAGGACCAGGAACGGAGCGGCGCCGCGGGCCAGTTCCTCCGAGGCCAGGGCCCGCACGGTGACCAGTACGGCGGTGGCGGCGGTAGCGCCCACGAGGACGCACCACAGGCCCGCCCAACCGCCGCCGCCCAGGCCCACCCGGTCGAGCAGCACGAAGGTGAGCGGCGCCGCCGGGGGATGGCCCGCGGTGTGGGCGGGCCAGTGGTCGGGCGAGTCGATGAGGATGTGCCGGGTGTAGTCCCGCAAGGTCGCGGGGATGTCGTGGAAACGGTCGATGACCCGCAAGTACTCGTACTTGGTGGTGAGGCGGACGGCGATCCCGCGGTGCCAGCCGTCGACGAGCGCGAGCGCGAGGATCCAGGCGGTGGCACTCGCCCAGACCGTGGCGAGCAGGGACCGCCAGCGCAGCGTCGCCGCGAGCCGGGGGCCGTACGCCACGGTCAGGAGCGCGAGCGCGAGGGCCGCGGGCGTGCCGGGGCCGGCGTGGGGCAGCCAGTTGGCGTACAGCGGCGGCCAGCCGACATGCAGCGTGTGGCGGGTGGCTTCGATGTGCCGCCCGACCACGGCGGCCGCCAGGACGAGGAGGGCGGCCGCGCCGGCGGCGTACAGGTCCCGGCGGTCTCCCCTGCGCAGGGTGTCGGTGTCGGGCGCGGTGCCGGAGCCGGTGGTGGGGGTGTCGGTGCGGGTCACAGGGAGACGCTAAGCCGGGACGGCTCCGCGGCCCGGCCGCCCGGGCCGGACGTCAGCATTTCGTCATGGTTCGCAGCGCCGGTTCCGGGGCCCTGACGTCCTACGGTCCTTGCATGCGCGACTTCCCCCGCCTGCCCACTTCCCCCGGTTTCTGGCGCAGCCCGCTGCGCGGACCGGCGTTCACCTCGGTCCTCGGCCTGGTCCTGCTCGGCGGGATCACGACGTTGTTCGTGACCGGCCTGCTCTCCTACGCCGCGTACAACCCGAACCTGGCCGCGGTCAACGACAAGACCCCCGACAAGGGGCTGCTCGGCTTCTACCTCTTCTCCT
This sequence comes from Streptomyces sp. NPDC006552, assembly GCF_040611655.1. Classification (NCBI taxonomy): domain Bacteria; kingdom Bacillati; phylum Actinomycetota; class Actinomycetes; order Kitasatosporales; family Streptomycetaceae; genus Streptomyces; species Streptomyces sp. NPDC006552. The sequence continues at coordinate 162,282 of NZ_JBEXOS010000007.1, read as the reverse complement.
GGCCCACGCACCCGTACTGGCTGTACCGGCTGACCCAGGGTGTGCACGTCACGCTCGGCATCACGCTGATCCCCGTGCTGCTGGCCAAACTGTGGTCGGTGGTGCCCCGGCTGTTCGAGCTGCCGCCGGTCCGCTCGCTCGCCCACGCGCTGGAACGGCTCTCACTGCTCCTGCTGGTCGGCGGCGGCCTGTTCGAGTTCGTGACCGGGGTCCTCAACGTCCAGCTCGACTACCTCTTCCCCGGCTCGTTCTATCCCCTGCACTTCTACGGCGCCTGGGTCTTCATCGCCGCGTTCCTCACGCACGCGGCGCTCAAGGTCCCGGCCGCGATGCGCACGGTGCGCCGGATGCGCGCGGGGGAGCCGGACGCCGCGCCGGACGGGGAGGGGGACGGTCCGCAGGGCCTGACGGGCGGTCTCGTGGCGCCGCGGCCCGATCCGCCGTCCGTCTCCCGGCGCGGCGCGCTGGGCCTCGTCGGCGGGGGATCGCTGCTGCTGTTCGTGACGACGGCCGGGCGCAGCTTCGACGGGCTGCGCGCCACCGCGCTGCTCGCCCCGCACGGCGGCGCCGAACCCGGCACCGGACCGAACGGCTTCCAGATCAACAAGACCGCCTCGTACGCCGGCATCGCCGCGGCCGAGACCGGCGCGGACGCCTGGCGCCTGGTCGTCGTCGGAGCCGCGCGCACGGTCCGGCTCAGCCGCGCGGAGCTCGCCCGGATGCCCGTCCACGAAGCACAGTTGCCGATCGCGTGCGTGGAAGGGTGGTCGACGTCCGACCAGCGGTGGCAAGGTGTGCGGTTGCGCGATCTCGCCGCGCTGGTGGGCCACGAGGGCGAGCCGCCGGACGTGTTCGTCGCATCGCTCCAGCGGCACGGCGCGTTCCGGCACGCCGCGCTCCGCGCCGATCAGGTCGCCGACCCGCGCTCGCTGCTCGCGCTCCATGTCAACGGCGCGCCGCTCTCCGCCGACCACGGCTACCCGGCACGGATCATCGTGCCTGCCGCGCCCGGTGTGCTGAACACCAAATGGGTCGCCCGTATGACGTTCGGAAGGCTCTGACCTGTGGGGATCAAGAACATCATGAGGAACGCCCGCGTCTCCGGCGCCCTGGCGTCCGGCAGGCGGCCGCCGCGCCGCCTCCCACTCGGCAGCCCGCTCCAGATCGCCCTGCTCGTCTGTTCGTTCACACTCGTCGGCTACGCGGGTCTGCGCCTGCTGGCCGGCGACTGGTTCGGCGTGGCGCTGTGGGTGGTGGGAGCCGCGCTGCTGCACGACCTCGTCCTGGTGCCGCTGTACTCGGCGGCGGACCGGGTGCTGCTCGCGGCGCTCGGGGTGGCGGGGTGGCGCGGGCGGGCCGGATACGTCCGGGTGCCGGCCGCGCTCTCCCTCCTGCTGCTGCTCGTCTGGTTCCCGCTGATCAGCGGGGCCATGGACGCGCGTTACCGGTCGGCCACGGGCCTGTCGGCCTCGGGGTTCCTGCCCCACTGGCTGCTGATCACGGCCGCGCTGTTCGCCGGCTCGGCGCTCCTGCTCGCCGGCTCCGCCCTGCGCGTACGCAGGGCGGCGAACCGGCGTCCGCCCGCCGCCCACTGAGCGACCGGCACGAGGCCCGTGAGCGCCGCGTGCCGCAGCAGGGCCTCGGTGCCGAGCCGTGCCCACGGGAAGCGCTGGCCGCCCCGGGCGTCGCTGGTGACGTCGACGACCTGCACCTGGGCGTGCTCCTCGACGTCCACCGGCGCGGTCTCGGCGAGCAGCAGGCCGCCGGGGGCGAGGAGCCCGGCGACCCGGGCGAGCAGGGCGCGGGGATCGCCGCCGATGCCGATGTTGCCGTCCATGAGCAGGACGCTGCCCCAGCGGCCCTCGGCGGGCAGCGGTTCGAAGACCGAGCGGCGCAGCGCCGGGCCGCCGAGCCGCTCGGTCCGGTCGACGGCCGCCTCGCTGACATCGATGCCGAGGACGGTGTGCCCGCGCCCGGCCAGCTCCGCGACCAGCCGGCCCGGGCCGCACCCGACGTCCAGGACGGTGCCCTCGCAGCGGTCGAGGACCGCCCGGTCCACGGCGTCGGCCCCCGCGCACCAGCGCTCCACGTCCAGGGGGAGCAGCCAGCCGTCGGCCCGGCGCAGGAACAGCGGGCCGCGTCCCGCGCGCAGGGCGAGGGCGTACGGGTCGGCGTTCGCCCAGGGCGCGGTGGTGACCGGCGCGCTCATCGGCCCACCACCGCCGCACACCGGGTGAGGCGGGCGGCGAACCGGCCGTGCGGGGCGAGCGCGGCGACCGCCCGGGCGTCCGCGGCGGTGTCGACGTCGCGCAGCGGCGGCAGGTCGCGGACCCGCAGACCGGCGCCGGTGAGGCGGGCCCGCTGCACGGCACCGGTCCGCGAGGTCGACATCGGGACGCCGCGCAACAGCGCCGGATCGGGCGCGGCGAGGCCGAGCGCCCAGAAACCACCGTCCGCGGCGGGGCCGAACCAGGCGTCGCACCCGGCGAAGTCCACGCTCAGCAGCTCGGGCGTCACCTGCGGGGTGTCCATGCCGATGAGCAGCGCCGGCCCGGCGCAGCCGGCGAAGGCGGCCGCGAGCCGCTCGTCCAGGCCGCCCGCGCACTGCGGCACGACGTCGAAACCAGACGGCAGCCAGGGCCCCGGCCTGCCGTCGAGGACGAGGACGCGCCGGTCGGCCGGGGCGGCGGCGACGGCCAGCAGGGTGTCCGCGAGCGCGGCCTCGGCCAGCCCCGCCGCCTGCTCGGGCGTGAACGGCGGGGTCAGCCGCGTCTTGACCCGGCCCGGGCGCGGCTCTTTCGCGATGACGAGAAGTGTGGTCACCGGGCGCGTCCTTCCGGGGTGAGGACGGGTGCGGGAGCCGGCCGGCCCGCCGGCGGCTCGGCCAGCACGCGGCGCATGTCGCGCACCGCGTGCCAGGTGCCGCGCCAGGTCCCGGTCACCTTCGACGCTCCCGAGCGCGGCAGATAGGGCACGTCGTGCTCGGCGATCCGCCAGCCGGCGTCGGCCGCCCGGACCACCATCTGCAAGGGGTAGCCGCTGCGCCGGTCGGTGAGGTCCAGGCCGAGCAGCGCCGTGCGCCGCGCGGCGCGCAGCGGACCGAGGTCGTGCAGCGGCACGCCGGTCCTGCGGCGCACCATGCGGGACAGGACGAGGTTGCCGACGCGGGCATGGACGGGCCAGACGCCGGGGCCCGCCGGGCGGCGCCGGCCGAGCACCAGATCGGACGTGCCCGCCCGCACCTCGTCGACGAAGGGGAGCAGGCGGCGCGGGTCGAGCGAGGCGTCGCAGTCGCAGAAGCAGACGATGTCCGCCTCGGCCGCCGCGAGACCGGCCCGGCAGGCCGCGCCGAAACCGCGCCGCGCCTCGTGCACGACGTCCGCACCCAGATCGCGGGCGAGGCCGGCCGAGCCGTCGGTGGATCCGTTGTCGACGACGAGGGCGCGCCAGCCGGGAGGAATACGTTCGAGGACCCAGGGGAGGGCCTCGGCCTCGTCCAGGCAGGGCAGGATCACGTCGACCGATGGTGGTGGGGTTGTCACAGCTGACACCCTACGAGCGGGAAACCGGCATTTCGGGCATGGTGTCCTTACGAAACGAGGACGTCCGCGCCCGCGCCCGCTCCGGGCCCGCGGTAGTGGGCGCCGGGATGCCACGCTGGGGGGATGCAGCAGTCATACGAGTCCGCGGGCGCCGCGCCCTGCGCGGGAGCGGCCCGGGTCCTGGTCGTCGACGACGATCCGACGGTCGCCGAGGTCGTCACCGGCTACCTGGAGCGGGCCGGTCACGTCGTCGACCGCGCCGACGACGGTCCGGCCGCGCTGGCCCTCGCCGCCGCCCACCGCCCCGACCTGGTGGTGCTCGATCTGATGCTCCCCGGGATGGACGGGCTCGAGGTCTGCCGGCGGATACGCGCCCATGGCCCCGTGCCGGTGATCATGCTGACCGCGCGCGGCGAGGAGGAGGACCGCGTCCTCGGCCTGGAGGTCGGCGCCGACGACTACGTCACGAAGCCCTTCAGCCCCCGCGAGCTGGTCCTGCGCGTCCAGTCCGTGCTGCGCCGCGCCCGCCCCGCCGCCGACGGCCACCCGGTGCGCGCCGCGGGCCTCACCGTCCACCCCGCCGCCCGCCGCGCCACCCGGGACGGCGCCGAACTCTCCCTCACCCTGCGGGAGTTCGACCTCCTCGCCTACTTTCTGCGCAACCCAGGACGCGCCCACAGCCGCGAAGACCTGATGCGCGAGGTGTGGGGCTGGGAGTTCGGCGACCTGTCGACCGTCACCGTCCACATCCGCCGCCTGCGCGGCAAGATCGAGACGGACCCCGCCCGTCCCCGCCTGATCCGGACGGTCTGGGGCGTCGGCTACCGCTTCGAACCCGACGCGACGACCGACCCCGCACCGCCGGACGAGACGCCCGGCCCCGGCCCGGGCACCGCCCCCGAGGCGCGAGAGGCCTGAGTATGCACGTCAACCTCCTCATCGCCGCGTACGCCTTCGCGGGCGCGGCCGCCTCGGGGCTGGCCGGCGCCGCCGCGCTGCGGCTGCTGCGCCGCCGCTCCCTCACCGCCTCCCTCGCCGTCGTCTCCGCGGTGGGCGTCGTCGCGATGCTCGCGGGCACCCTCGCGGTGGCCTGGGCGATGTTCCTGTCGCCGCACGACCTCAAAGTGGTGACCACGGTCGTGGCGACGGCCGCCGTGGTCTCGCTCGCCACCGCGCTGCTCCTGGGCCGCACGGTCGTCGCGCGCAGCCGTGAACTCGCCGTCGCCGCCCGCTCGTTCGGGGACGGCGGCACCTTCGCCGCCCCGCACACCCCGGCCACCGCCGAACTGGCGGCGGTCAGCCGCGAGCTGGCGGCCACCAGCGCCCGGCTGAGCGCCTCCCGCGAACGCGAACGCGCCCTGGAGACCTCCCGGCGCGAACTCGTCGCCTGGATCTCGCACGACCTGCGCACCCCCCTCGCGGGCCTGCGCGCGATGGCCGAGGCCCTGGAGGACGGGGTGGCCGCCGACCCCGGCCGCTACCTCACCCAGATGCGCACCGAGGTCGACCGCCTCAACGACATGGTCGGCGACCTCTTCGAGCTCTCCCGCATCCACGCGGGCGCGCTCCCGCTCAGCCCCGCCCGCATGTCGCTCTACGACCTCGTCGGGGACGCCCTGGCCGGCGCGGACCCGCTCGCCCGTGAACACGGGGTACGGCTCGTCGGCGACGACGTGGAACCCGTACCCGTCGAGGTGGACGGCAAGGAGATGAGCCGGGTCCTCGGCAACCTCCTCGTCAACGCCATCCGCCGCACCCCCGCCGACGGCACGGTCGCCGTCGCCGTGCGGCGCGCCCCCGAAGGCGGTGTCGTCGTCTCCGTCACGGACGGCTGCGGCGGCATCCCCGAGGAGGACCTGCCCCGCGTCTTCGACACCGGCTGGCGAGGCACGCACGCCCGGACACCCCCCGCGGGGGCGGGACTCGGCCTCGCCATCGTCCGCGGCATCGTCGAGGCCCATCAGGGCCGGGCGACGGTCCGCAACATCCCGGGCGGCTGCCGCTTCGAGGTGACGCTGCCCACGGCCTCGTAGCGGCACGCCGCAGGTCGGTCTACCGCTCGCCCGCGAACTCCCGCATCCCGTCCGCGAAGGACACCCCTGGCCGCCAGCCCAGTTCGTCCCGCAGCCGTGCGGAGTCCGCGGTGATGTGCCGGACGTCCCCGAGCCGGTACTCCCCGGTGACCACCGGCTCCGGCCCGCCGCACGCCGCGGCGAGCGCCCGCGCCAGCTCCCCGACGGTGTGCGGCACCCCGCTGCCCGTGTTGTAGACCGTCAGCGCCCCCGCGGCCGCGTCCGCCTCCAGCGCACACAGGTTGGCCGCCGCCACGTCCCGTACATGGATGAAGTCCCGCCGCTGCCGCCCGTCCTCGAAGACCCGCGGCGCCTCGCCGCGGGCGAGCGCGGAGCGGAAGAAGGAAGCGACGCCGGCGTACGGGGTGTCCCGGGGCATCCGGGGTCCGTACACGTTGTGGTAGCGCAGCGACACACCGACTCCGCCCGTGGTGCGCGCCCACGCCGCCACCAGGTGTTCCTGCGCGAGCTTGGTGGTGGCGTACACGTTGCGCGGGTCGGTCGGCGCGTCCTCGCCGACGACGCCGGGCTCCAGCTCCGCGCCGCACGAGGGGCAGGTGGGCTCGAACTGCCCGGCCTCCAGAGCGGCGACGGCACGCGGACCGGGGCGCACCACGCCGTGGCGCGGGCACACGTAGCGTCCTTCTCCGTAGACGACCATCGAGCCGGCCAGCACCAGGCGGCGCACCCCCGCCCGGTCCATGGCGGCCACCAGGACGGCCGTGCCCAGGTCGTTGCGGGAGACGTACTCGGCGGCGTCCGCGACCCCGTCGCCGAGGCCGACCCTCGCGGCCTGGTGGCACACGGCGTCCACGCCCATGAGCGCCCGCGCGACCGCCGCGGGGTCGCGCACGTCGGCGCCCGGATCGTCCCGCACGTCGAACACGACGGGCTCGTGCCCGCGCGCCGCCAGCGCCTCGACAACATGGGACCCGATGAACCCGGCACCGCCGGTGACCAGAACACGCATGGCGCCACGCTAGGCCGCCGCCCGGGCGTGTGCGGGACCGCGGACCGGCGCGTCACCGTTCCGTAAGCAGTGGGGCCACCGGCCACGGGCGTCGCCCGTCGGGTGCCTGGGCCGTGACGTGGGCCGCGGTGGAGTGCGTCTGTCGCTCACCGCGAGCCGTGCGCCGGGAAGGGTTTCCCCCACACGAGTCGACGGGCGAGGACTTCTGCCGGGCGCCGACCGCGCCGAGTCGGCAGGCTCGCGGAGGCCAGAGCGGTACGCGCCCTGCCCCCGCGCGCGAGACCCGACACGTGTGGCCGCTCCGGACGTCTCCGGAGCGGCCACACGTGCGTCGATCCACTGGTACGTGCTGCCGCGCGTCAGCGCACGGAGGTGACCCGGTGCTCCCGCAGCGCGGCGCAGTTGGAGCCGTACACCGAGACGTACACGTTCTTGATGTTGCCGCCCCAGTCGACGCAGTGGCCCTTGCCGTACACGGAGGCGGGCCCGGCGTACGAGGTGTAGGTGCCGTAGTCCGAGTCGCCCAGATCCGTGTCGGGCACGTAGACCCACGTCGACATGTCGACCCCCGCGCCCGGGCTGCTGCGGATGGTGGCGACACAGTTGCGGCCGTTGGCGGAGTTGTAGGTGAGGTAGACGGTGCCGAGCGAGCCGACCGCCGCGGAGTTGACGGTCTTGTAGGCGCTACCGCAGACCTTCTGCGGCGTGGTGTTGGGTGCGGCGGAGGCCGGTGACGCCAGGACGGCCGTGGAGCCGGCCGTCAGGGCCGCCACCGCGCCCAGCGAGAGAAGAGAACGGCTGAATCGCATTATTTCCCCCTTGTTGGTCTTGGAGAGCTTCCTCCTGCTTGGTGTGACAGCTCCGACGCGAGAAGGGTTGTTGTACTCCCGGCGAAGTGGCCGAGATGCGTCCTTGTGGCCGGTAATCCCTTTACAGGACCGCCGGATCAGTCCACCGTCGTCGTCCCGGCCAGCGTGCGCACGACCGTCCCGCCGCTGTCGGCCGGCGTCAGCTACCAGGCGGCGGGCTTGCTGAGCTGCCACACCGGCTGCCAGGGCGCCCTGACGGTCGGCCCGGGACCCGCCTCGGTCTGCGCCTCCATCTGCGTCGGCGCCGAGGTGGGCATGCCCGTGGTGACGAGCGCGACCCGCCCCTCGTCGGTCAGATCGGCGAGGTTGCCGCCGAACCGGTCCACGGCCCAGCGCCCGGTGGAGCCGCCGGTGTTCTTGTCCACCACCGGCAGCTGGGCCACCGTCCGCGTGGTCGCCGCACGTACCCGGCGCCCGTGGGACGGGAGACCCCTCACCAGCTGATCTCCGCCGCCACCGGCAGGTGGTCGCTGGCCGTGGCCGGCAGCAGCCACGCCCGGGTCGGCTCCACACCGCGGACCAGGATGTGGTCGATCCGCGCCACCGGGAAGGAGCGCGGCCAGCTGAAGCCGAAGCCGGCACCGGCCGCGTCCTGGGCCGAGGTCAGCCGCGCGGTGACGCCACCGAGCGCGCCGTCGTCCACCGTGCCGTTCAGGTCGCCGAGCAGCACCACCCGCTCGCTCCGCTCGGCGGCGAGGGCCGCGCCCAGTGCCCGCGCGTTCCGGTCCCGCGACTCCGTCCAGAAGCCGGCCGCCGGGGTGACGCGGACGGAGCCCAGGTGGGCCACGTACACCGTCAGCGGCCCCCGGCCGGTGGCCACCGTGGTGCGCAGCGCCCGGCTCTCCGCCAGCTTGACCGCGGCCGGCCTGCGTTCCGCCAGCCGTCCGACGTCCGTGTGGAGGTCGACCGGCCGGGCGTGGGAGAGCGGCACCTTGCTCCACAGGCCGACCGTGCCCTGCACCGTGTGGTACGGATACGCCCGCGCCAGCTCTTTCTCGTACACCCCCACGGCCTGCTCGGACAGCTCCTCCAGGGCCAGCACGTCCGCGCCGGACGCGGCCAGCTCGCGCGCGGTGCCGGCCGGATCGGGATTCTCGGCGGCGACGTTGTGACTCACGAGGGTGAGGTCGCCGCCCGCCCGCGAACGGTCGCCCAGCAGCCCGCCGAAGAGGTGGCACCAGAGGGCGACCGGCACCACCAGAGCCAGCGCCGCCGCGGCGGAGCGCCGCCACCACGCCGCGGCGAGCAGCACGGGGACGAACAGGCCGCACCAGGGCAGGAAGGTCTCCACCAGACTGCCGAGGCCGCCGCGGTGCGTGATCCGCCCGTGCCCGAGCAGGAGCAGGCCGAGCAGCAGCGCCGACGCCACGAGCAGGGGGCCGCGGCGCCACGGGCCCGGCCTGCGCCCCGGCCCGCGCCGGACCCGGGGACGCCACGGCCGCCCGCTCCCGGGCAGGCGCGGCCGGCGGGCCGGGCGGTCCGCCGCCCGTGCTGATGTCTGGGTGGAAGTCATGCCGCAAGTGAAGACGCCGCGGTGTTGCCGCCATGTATGCGGATTCCGATACGCCGACGATATGTCCGCCCTCGTACCCTGCAGACATGCGTGTCTTGGTCGTCGAGGACGAGCCCTATCTGGCGGAAGCGATCCGCGACGGCTTGCGTCTGGAGGCGATCGCCGCCGACCTCGCGGGCCACGGCGACGCCGCGCTGGAGCTGCTCGGCACCCATGCGTACGACGTCGCCGTCCTCGACCGCGACATCCCCGGCCCCTCCGGCGACGAGATCGCGCGCCACATCGTCGCCACGGGCAGCGGCATGCCGATCCTCCTGCTCACCGCCGCCGACCGCCTCGACGACAAGGCGTCCGGGTTCGGGCTCGGCGCCGACGACTACCTCACCAAACCCTTCGACATGCGCGAACTCGTGCTCCGGCTGCGCGCGCTCGACCGCCGCAGGGCCCAGGCCAGGCCGCCGGTACGGGAGATCGCGGGCCTGCGGCTCGACCCGTTCCGCCGTGAGGTGCACCGCGACGGCCGCTACGTCGCGCTCACCCGCAAGCAGTTCGCCGTCCTGGAAGTCCTGGTGGCCGCCGACGGCGGGGTCGTCAGCGCCGAGGAACTCCTGGAGCGGGCCTGGGACGAGAACGCGGACCCGTTCACCAACGCCGTACGCATCACCGTCTCCGCCCTGCGCAAGCGGCTCGGCGAACCGTGGCTCATCGCCACCGTGCCGGGCGTCGGCTACCGCATCGACCCGGCGCCCGGCGGCCGACGCGGGGGAGCGGACGGTGGATAGGCGGCCGGGGCTGAGCGTGCGCCTCAAACTCACCCTCAGCTACACCGGGTTCCTCATGCTGGCCGGTGTCCTGATGCTCCTCGCCGGCTGGGTGTTCCTGACCCGGGTGCCGCACGGCGGCCTCGTCCTCGTCCCCGGCTACCGCCGCTCCGTCGTACGGGACTTCGCGCCGATGGCGGGCGTCACGATGCTGTTCCTGCTCGTGTTCGGCCTCGCGGGAGGATGGCTGCTGGCCGACCGGATGCTCGCGCCCCTGACCCGGATCACCGAGGCCACCCGGCTCGCCTCCAGCCGGTCCCTCTCCCACCGCATCCGGCTGCCGGGCCGCAAGGACGAGTTCCGGGAACTGGCCGACGCCTTCGACACCATGCTCGCGCGGCTGGAGGCGCACGTCGCGCAGCAGCAGCGGTTCGCCGCCAACGCCTCCCACGAACTGCGCACGCCGCTGGCCGTCACGAAGTCGCTGCTGGACGTGGCCCGCGCCGATCCGGGGCGCGCCGGCGATCCGCTCGTCGACCGCCTCTACGCCGTCAACACCCGGGCCATCGACCTCACCGAAGCGCTGCTCCTGCTCAGCCGCGCGGACCGGCGCTCCTTCCGGCGCGAACCCGTCGACCTGTCCCTGCTGGCGGAGGAAGCCGCCGAGACACTCCTGCCGGTGGCCGAGCAGCGCGGCATCACCCTGCGGACCGAGGGCGCCATCGCCTCCACCCCCGGTTCGCCGGCGCTGCTGCTGCACCTGACCACGAACCTCCTGCAGAACGCGATCGTCCACAACCTCCCGCAGCGCGGCAGCGTCCGCGTCCACACCGGCGTCCGCCCCACGACGGTCGTCCTCACGGTGGAGAACACCGGTGACCCTCTCGCCGCGGACCAGGTCGCGACCTTCACCGAACCCTTCCAGCGCGGCACCGAACGCGTCCACACCGGCCAGGCGGGCGTCGGCCTGGGCCTGGCCATCGTCGCCACCATCGCCCGGGCGCACGACGGACGGCTCACCCTCACCCCGCGCCCGGCCGGCGGCCTGCGCGTCACCGTGGAACTCCCCAGGACGCCCCGGTCACCGGGCCCCGCGGGCTGACGTGTCCGGGGGCCGGGGTGCGGTTCCCGGGAGGGCCCGGCGATGGAGGCACATGGGGCGCGACGCGGTGGCCGTCGCGCCGGGCGTGCTTCCGGCCGCCGCCGTGGAGCGGCGTTCAGGCCGGCGCGGCCGGGTATGTCCGGGGCACAGCATCCGTACCCGTCCGGAGGGAGCCTGGACATGACCGACCTGACCGGCCTGCAAGAGGTGGCCACGTTCTGCGGGAAGTGCGACTGCGGGTGCCCGCAGCTGTTCCTCGACCCCCAGGCGCCGGTCGAGCGTCGCATCGTGATCACCGACGACTTCGGCCAGCGCGTGCAGATGAGCGCCGACCAGTTCGCCTCGCTCGTCGAGGAGGCGAAGGCGGGGAAGCTGGACGCGCTGGCCGTGGCGTGACGCCCCGCGCCCCCGTGGCCGCGTACACCGCGGGGGCGAGGAGCACGGCGGTGCGCTCACTTCGGACGGACGGCAACGGTCATGCGGTCCGGTGTCCCGCGGGCCGGCGCTTCACGCCAGCAGCCGCAGCACCGCCTCCTCGATGGGCCCCTGGGTCGCCGGGTGGCCGAACGCGGCGCCGTCGCCCAGCTTCTCCAGCGAGTCCGCGATGGTGCGGCCCTCCTCGAAGAGCTCGACGATCCGCGGGTTGATGTACGAGGCCCGGCAGACGGCGGGGGTGTTGCCGAGGTACGTGCTGACCTCGCGGACCGCCCGGGTGACGGCACCCTTGCGGGCGGTGCGGGACTCCTCGGCGACCCGGGCGGAGACGGCGAGGGCGACGGCCGCGAGGACGGTGGCGTGCCAGGTGCGGAAGTCCTTCGCCGTGATGTCCCGGCCCGCGCTCTCGCGCAGGTACTCATTGAGTTCGGCGGCGCTCAGCTCGTGCCAGGCCCCGCCCTGCCAGTAGGCGAACAGCCGCGGGCTCTCACCGCCCCGGCGCATCAGGGTACGCAGCACCTTGCAGGCGGGCGGGTCGCTGAGCGCGCGCGTCTGCGTCTTGGAGTACTTCGCCGGATACGTCAGCGAGACCTCCCCGGCCCGGCAGGAGGCGTGCTCCTTGAGCAGGGTGGTCAGTCCGTACGTCCCGTTGTCCCGGCGGTAGGACTCGTTGCCGATGCGGAAGAAGCCCAGGTCGAGTAGGCGGACGGCGCAGGCGAGGACACGTGCGCGGCACAGGCCGCGCCGGGCGAGGTCCGCCGTCACCTGCGCGCGCACGTCGGGCAGCGCGCGGGCGACCTCCAGCACGTGGTCGTGTTTCGCCTGTTCCTGCCGCTCGCGGAACCACGGGTGGTAGAGGTACTGGCGCCTGCCCGCGGCGTCCGTGCCGACGGCCTGGAGATGGCCGTTGGGCCACGGGCAGATCCAGACGTCCTGCCAGGCCGGGGGGATGACCAGGGCGCGCAGGCGCTCCTTCTCGGCCGGGTCCGTGATGACGTGCCCCGATGCGTCCTTGTACCGGAATCCACGCCCCGAACGGACCCGGGTGATGCCCGGTCTGTCGAGGTGGCTCGTCCTCAGCCGCCGTTTCTCGCGCATGCTCCAGGGATTCCCGCAAAGCCCGGGGCCAGACCTGGGACTGCCGCGTTCGGCGCAGTCCGCCGATGGCTACGAGAACCCGGCGCGGGCGTACGACGCCCGCGCGCCCGGCTGCCCTCGCGCCTCGCTCTCAGGAACCGGGGTGCGCGGCGTCCTTGAGCCGCCACCCGTGGCCCGAGCACCCGTCGGGCGGCGGTGGGAAGCGGTGGCCGCGCACATCGGTGCTGTAGCCGTGGTGCTGCTCGCAGTCGCACTCGTAGATCCCCGAAGCGGGGACGATCTCGCCGGGGCGGTGGACCTCTTCTTGCCTGTCGCTCATAGCTCCGGTCTACGGGCGGTCCCACCCCTCGCGCGACCCGGGTACGCCGGACGGGCCCCTCCCCGCCCGCGGCCCGGGCGGGCCGGACCCGCGGCACGGCCCTCTTCCGCGGACCACCGCGGTGCGCGAGTCTCCTCTCTTATGACCAAGCGAGCGATCATCGTGCGCGGCGGCTGGGACGGACACCAGCCCGAGGCCGCCACCGAGCTGTTCCTGCCCCACCTCACCGACCACGGCTTCCGCTACGAGATCTTCGACTCCCCGGCCGTCTACGCCGACGCCGACCGCATGGCGGCCACCGACCTGATCGTCCAGTGCATGACCATGTCGACGATCGAGCGGGAGCAGGTCCTCGGACTCCAGGCGGCCATCGAGGCGGGCACCGGCTTCGCGGGCTGGCACGGCGGCGTCGTCGACGCGTACCGCGCCAGCGCGGAGTACCTGCACCTGATGGGCGCCCAGTTCGCCCACCACCCGGGCAAGGAACCGGGCCGGCGGACGGGCGAGCAGTCCGACAACTACCTGCCGCACCGCATCGACATCCTTGCCTCGGCCGCCGAGCACCCGATCACCGCGGGCATCGAGAGCTTCGACCTCGTCACCGAGCAGTACTGGGTCCTCGGCGACGGCCTGCTCGACGTACTCGCCACGACGACGCTGCCGGCCCGGCCGTGGGACCCCTGGCACCGGCCGCACACCTGTCCGGCCGTCTGGACCCGCCACTGGGGCGCGGGACGCATCTTCGCCTGCACGCCGGGCCACCGGGTGGAGACCCTCCAGGACCCCAACGTCCGGACGATCATCGAGCGGGGGATGCTGTGGGCAAGCCGCTGACGCTCGGACTCATCGGCGCGGGCGTCATCAGCGGGCAGTACCTGGAGACCATCGCCCGCCTCGACGACCTCGCTCTCGTCGCCGTCGCCGATCTCGACCCCGCCCGCGCCGCCGCCGCGGCGGACGCCCACGGCGCCACGGCGCTGACGGTGCCGGAGCTGCTCCGGCGCGAGGACATCGACGCCGTCCTGAACCTGACCGTCCCCGCCGCGCACGCCGACACCTCACGCGCGGCGATCGACGCGGGCAAGGCGGTGTACGTGGAGAAGCCGCTCGCCGCCACGGCCGAGCAGGCGCGCGGGATGCTCGCCGCCGCGGCCGCCGCCGGAGTGGTCCTCGGCTGCGCGCCCGACACCGTACTCGGCACCGGTGTCCAGACGGCGCGCGCCGCCGTCGACGGGGGCGCGATCGGCACACCGGTCGGCGCCACGGTCACCATGGTGACGCCAGGACACGAACGCTGGCATCCCGCGCCCGACTTCTACTACCGGCCGGGCGGCGGCCCGCTCCTCGACATGGGGCCGTACTACCTGACGACGCTGGTGACACTGCTGGGCCCGGTCGTCAGCGCCACGGGCGCCGCGAGCGCCCTGCGCGGGGAACGCGTCATCGGGTCGGGCCCCCGCGCGGGCCAGCGCATCCCGGTGACGACGCCGACCCACGTCACCGGCGCGCTGGTGCACGCCTCGGGCGCCCTCTCCACCCTCCTGATGAGCTTCGACGCCATGGCGACCCACGCCGCGCCCATCGAGGTGCACGGGACCGACGGGTCGCTGGCCGTGCCGGACCCGAACGGGTTCAGCGGTGACGTGCGGCTCGACGCGGGGCGGGGCTGGGAGGTGCTCCCGGTCTCGGCCGGATACCGGCGGGCGGCCCGCGGTTACGGTCTCGCCGACCTCGTCTGGTCCGGCGCGTTCGCCGGCGACCCGGCGGCGGGCCGGGCCGGGGGAGCCCTCGCCTTCCACGTCCTGGAGGTGATGGAGGCAGTCCTGACCGCCGCGGCGGAGGGCCGCTCGATCCCGGTCACCAGTACGGTGACCCGCCCGGCGCCCGTTCCACTGGACGACCGCTGAACCCCGGCCGGGGCGCCGGGTGTACGGGGAGCCGGCCCCTCGGAGTCCCGGCAGCGGACCGACGCGACGCGGTGCGGCCACTCCGTCCGACCCGCGGCCCCGGCCATCAGGTCGTCACGGTCGGGGCCGGTGGGGTCCAGCGGTGGGTGCGGGGCACCGTCGCTTCGACGCCGAAGTCCTTCTTGAGCTGCTCGGGGATGGCGTAGTGCATGACGCGGCCGCGGGTCAGGGAGGACAGCTCGAAGACGCTCGTGAGGTGCCCGATCCGGTCCAGGGCCCAGGCGCCGAACGGGGAGCGGTCCTCGATGGTCTCCAGGACCCCCAGCAGGGCCGGCACCGCCTGGGCGGCCTTGTCCCAGGCGGTGCGCGGCACCTGGAGCCAGTCGGCACAGGTGTCACCGATCAGGTACCGGATGAGCGCAGAGACGATGGGGTCGAAGAAGGTCCCGGGCACGACCTCCTCGTAGAGATCGATCAACTGCCGGGTCAGCTGGGCGCCTTCCGCGGAGGGCCCCATGTGGCGGAGCATGTACAGATCGAGGAAGGCGCGGGCCTCCTCCAGGGTCTTCGGCACGGCGTCCTGGTCGACGCCGAGCATCGCCCCGACCACCCGCCACGCGTAGTAGTACGCCTCGGCGCCCTCCGTGGACATGTGGATGTTCAGACGGTGCAGGCTGTCCAGGACGAGCAGCGAGAAGAACATCTGGCCGCCGACCATGTCCTCCTGGTTGATCGGCGTGCCGACTGCCGCGGTGTCCCAGCGGTCCTCGCGCTTGAGGTGGTGGCGGATCGACGCGTGCAGCAGCCGCACCTTCTGCGCGGCCGGGATGAAGCGGCTGCCCGCCTCGAACGCGTCGGGCTGCATCAGATAGACGGTGAACTGCCCGGTCTCCGCCATCCGCCGGGAGGGATAGTCCAGGCCGTGGGTCGTGGAGAGCAGCCGGGCGACGTTCGGGACGACGTAACAGGCGGGCATGGAGGCGAAGGACAGGGCGGTGGAGATGTGCACGTTGTTGTCGATGAAGAACAGCCGCGCCTTCTCCATCTCCCCCCAGTCCACCCAGGACGGCGGGACGCTCGTCGCTTCCAGGTACTCGCGGGCCACGTCGGGCAGCCCGTCCGGCAGGGGCGCGCCGGCGGTGGAGACGTAGCGCATCAAGGTGTTGAACTTGCCCACCTCTCCGCGTTCGAAGAGGGTGGCCACGACGGTGTCGGCGAGCTCGTCACCGGCCAGGCGCAGCGCGTTCATCGAGGCTTCGGTGTAGATCATGTCGGTTCCTTCTCGGCGAGCCGCTCCCGCTCTCGCGGGGTGGCCCGGCCACGCGGTGGGGATCAGCAGGGGCGGTCGGTGGCGGTGTGCGCGAGGTCGGTGAGGGCCCGGCGCGCCGAGGCGGCCATGGCGAGCCCGCCGAGACTCCCGACGGCCTCCCGCACACGAGCCGCGATCAACTCCTCCACCTGGTCCGGGGCCTTGAGTTCGCGCAGCAGCCCGCGGACCGCGCGCAGGTCCGCCTCGTCCAGGTCCGGGCGGCCCAGGAGCGCGGTGAGTTGTTCGCGCCGGTCGGGGCCCGCGCTCTGCCAGGCCCGGGCCAGCAAGGTGGTGGGCCGGTGGCCGCGGAGGTCGTCCAGACCGGACTTGCCCGTGGTGGCGGGTTCACCGAAGAGGCCGAGCAGGTCGTCCCGGAGCTGGAACGCCTCGCCCAGCGGCAGCCCGTACCCCGAGAGCCCGGCGCGCAGGCCGGGGGCGGCGCCCGCCAGTGATGCGCCGATCAGCAGGGGTTGCTCGACGGTGTACTTGGCCGTCTTGTAGCGGACGACCTTCAAGGAGCGGTCGGTGTCCGGCGGGGCCCCGGTGCTGAGGATCTCCAGGCACTCACCGGCGATGAGCTCGCGTGCCAGCTCCGCCCACAGGGGCCGGGCCCGGGCCAGATAGGCGGCGGGCAGGCCACTGGTGGCGAAGAGTTGGCCCGCGAGCGCCATCAGGTGGTCACCGACCAGCATGGCGAGGGAGCGGGCCGCGGCGTGTGCCCGCGGACGGCCGGTGACGGCGGCGCGCAGCGCGACGTGGGCGGTGGGCAGGTTGTGCCGCAGCGGACTGTCGTCGATGAGGTCGTCGTGGACGACCGCCGCCGCGTGCACCAGCTCCATCGAGGCGGCGGCGCGCAGCAGGGCCTCGTTCTCGGGCTGGCCGGCCGCGCGCCAGCCCCAGTAGCAGAAGGCCGCCCGTAATCGCTTGCCGTGGGCGGCCGCCGCCCGCAGCTGCCCGGCCACCGGCCGCAACGCCTCGTCGATGGCGACCAGTTGGTCCGCCTCCCCGCCCAGGAAGCCGGCCAGCAGTGTGTCGACCCGGTCGCGGAACCCGGCCTGGTCCCAGCGCTCAGGCATCGCCACCGGACGCCGCCCGTCTGGCGACGGCGTGCTGCGCCAGCACCTCCAGGTGGGCCGGCGGGACGGTGGCGATCCGGTCCAGGGCGATGCGTCCCCGGGCCATCAGGTCCTGCTGCGCGTCGCGGGCGAGCTCCGGCCCGTCGGACCGGCGCAGCCACTGCTGGACGGTGCCCGCCGCCTCGCCGACGGCGCTCACCGCCAGGTCCGCCAGCCCGGCCACGAGCAGCACCGCCTGCCCTTCCACGCCCTGGCCACGGCGTGCGCCAGCTGTCATGCGTCCCCCTCTGTCTGCCCTGCGGCCCGGCCGAAACCCGAGTCGCCCGGCCTTCAGGAGACGGGACGCGGCGCTGTGCCGCTCCGCGGTCGGCCGTAAACCACACCTTCGAATGATCGGTTTCGAGTGGTGTGCGGGGGTCGGAGGTCAGGGGGTGCGGAAGCCCTGGAACGTCACCTGCCTACGGGTCTTGAACCCGAGCCGCTCGTACAACGCGAGGGCGCCGGTGTTCGCCTCGGCGGCATGCAGGAAGGGGCGGTCCCCGCGGGCCAGGATGCGGGCCACGAGCGTGCCGACCAGGCGGGCGGCATGGCCTTGTCCCCGTGCCTGCGGAGCGGTGCAGACGGCGCTGATCTCGGTCCACCCCGGGGGCCGCAGGCGCTCTCCGGCCATCGCCACGAGCACGCCGTCGGCCCGGATGCCGAGGTAGGTGCCGAGTTCGTGGGTGCGGGGCCAGAAGGGGCCGGGCTCGGTACGGGCGACGAGGTCGAGCATCTCGGGCACGCTGCCGGCGCCCAACTCGACGACGGTGGAACCGGATTCGGCGGCGGTGCCCAGGTCCGGCGCCCCGGTGCCGGGCCAGATCAGCTGACGGCCCGCCAGACGGAAGACCGGCTCCCAGTCCGGCGGCGGGACGGCCGGGCAGCTGAACATGTCGGCGAAGCCGCCCGGCCCGAGCAGCCGGGCGAGGTCGGCCCAGTCCGCCGCGTCCGGCCGCTCGGGCACGGCCGAGAAGGTCGCCACCCCCGCGGCATAGGTGGCGGCCCGGCCGAGCCGCCGCGCGAGAGGAGCGTGCCGGCCGCCGAGCGACTGGCCCACCGGGTCGTCGAGCACGGGGTCGTCGTCGTTCATCGGGCGCTTCCTTTCGGGACACGGGGGAGCTCGGCGCGGCGCGCGGCCACGGTACGACACGGGTCGGCGCGGGGGCAGCGGCGGGCACGGTTGACCCTGACGCAGGGTCAACCTCGCAGCATGGCGGGCATGACGACGAGAACCAGCGCGATCGAGGTCGCCGGACTGCACAAGTCGTACGGCGGCCGCGAAGTGCTCCGCGGTGTCGACCTGACCGTCCCGGCGGGCACCGTCTACGCCCTGCTCGGACCCAACGGGGCCGGCAAGACCACCACGGTCCGGATGCTGTCCACCCTGCTGCCGGCCGACGCCGGTGAGGCGCGGGTCGCCGGACACGACGTGCGCCGCGAGGCCGACCGGGTGCGGGCCGCGATCGGGGTGACCGGGCAGTTCTCCGCCGTGGACACGCTGCTGACCGGGCGGGAGAACCTGCGGTTGATGGCCGACCTGGGCCACCTCGACCGACGCTGTGCGAAGGCGGTGGTCGAACGGCTGCTGGCGCGGTTCCACCTGGCCGACGCCGCGGACCGGCGCGCGGCGACGTACTCCGGCGGGATGAAGCGCCGCCTGGACCTGGCGATGACCCTGGTGGCCGGACCGCGGCTGATCTTCCTGGACGAGCCGACCACCGGCCTCGACCCGCGCAGCCGCCGGGACCTGTGGGACATCGTGCGGGAGCTGGTGGCCGACGGGGTCACCGTCCTGCTCACCACCCAGTACCTGGAGGAGGCCGACCAGCTCGCCGACCGGATCGGGGTGCTCGACGGGGGCCGGCTGGTCGCCGAGGGCACCGCGGCCGAGCTGAAGCGGCTGGTCCCGGGCGGTCATGTGGAGCTGCGGGCCGCCGACAGTGAGCGGCTGGCCGCCCTGGCGCGCCGGTTTCCCAAGGCGCGCCCGGACCCGGCGGCGCTCACCCTGACCCTGCCGCACGACGGCAGCCTCACCACCTTGCGACGGGTCCTGGCCGGGATCGACGACGACGCGGTCACCGCGCTCGCCGTGCACACCCCCGACCTGGACGACGTCTTCCTGGCACTCACCGACCACTCGACCACCGACGCGTCCCCCGAGGAGGTACCCGCATGAATACGGCGACGTACGCCGTCCGCGATTCGGCGACCATGCTGCGGCGC
Organism: Streptomyces sp. NPDC006552; assembly: GCF_040611655.1. Lineage (NCBI taxonomy): Bacteria > Bacillati > Actinomycetota > Actinomycetes > Kitasatosporales > Streptomycetaceae > Streptomyces > Streptomyces sp. NPDC006552. The sequence continues at coordinate 143,047 of NZ_JBEXOS010000007.1, read as the reverse complement.
AACCTGAGACACATGGTCCGGTACCCGTCGCAGACACTCATGCTGATCGGCCTGCCGCTGCTCTTCCTGCTGCTGTTCGTCTACGTCTTAGGCGCCACCATGGGCGCCGGCCTGCCCGGGGCCCCGGCGGGAAACGACGCCTATCTGACGTTCCTCACCCCCGGGGTCCTGGTGATGGCGGTGGCGAGCGTCTCCATCAGCACCGCAGTCTCCGTCGCCACCGACATGACGGGCGGGATCATCGACCGGTTCCGCACCATGCCCATCGCGAAGGTCTCGGTGCTCACCGGGCATGTGCTGGGGGCCATGGTGCAGACCGCGCTCGCACTCGCCACGGTCTTCGGCGTGGCGTTCCTGCTCGGGCTGGAGACCGACGCCTCGGTGGCGCAGTGGCCGGCGCTGATCGGTCTGCTGGCGCTGCTGTCGTCCGCGATGACCTGGTTCACCGTGGCGCTGGGGCTGGCCAGCCCCAACCCGGAGACCGCGAGCAACTGGCCGATGATCTTCCTCATGCTGCCGTTCGTGGGCAGCGGGTTCGTGCCGGTGGAGACGATGCCGGCCGGGCTGCGGTGGTTCGCCGCGTACCAGCCGTTCACGCCGGTCATCGACGCCTTGCGCGGTCTGCTGGCCGGATCGCCCGACGGCGCGGACGTGCTCCTGGCCGTCGGCTGGTGCGGGCTGATCGGACTGGTCGGCTACCTCTGGTCGCGGCGTCTCTACCGGACCCGGGCCGCCGGCTAGGAGACTGGCCTGATGCTGACGATCGGCGAACTGGCGGCGTACGCCGGAGTGACGGTGCGCGCCGTGCGGCACTACCACGCCAAGGGGCTGTTGCCGGAGCCGGAGCGGGACCACTCCGGCTACCGGAGATACGACGCGGGCGCCGTGGTCGAGCTGGTCCGGATCCGCACGCTCGCCGAGGCCGGGGTCCCGCTGGCGCGCGTACGGGAGCTGCTCCAGGCCGGCGAGGAGGAGTTCGCCGCGGCGGTCGCGGAGATCGACGAGCGGCTGCGCGGGGAGATCCGGGAGCGGCGGCGGCACCGCGCGCGGATCGCCCGCCTCGCCGCCGGGGACAGCCTGGCACTGCCCCAGGAGGTGGTCGACTTCCTCGACCGGCTGCGCGCGCTCGGGGTCGACGAACGGATCGTCCGGGTCGAGCGCGACGGCTGGATCCCGCTGGCCGCGCGCTCGCCCGAGCGCGTCCCGGAGTGGATGGCGCGCAAGCGGGAGCAGCTCGCCGACCCGCGGATCGCCGGCTTCTACCGCACCCTGAGCGCGGCGCTCGACCATACCGACGACAACCCGCGGCTGGCCGGACTGGCCGACGAACTGGCCGCCTACATCACGCGCGTGGCCGACGAGCAGGGCGACTGCTACGTCGACGACACCGGCCTGGAGCCGCCCTTCGCCGAGCTGCTGGACACGCATGTGTTCGCCACCCTGCCGCCCGCTCGCCGGCTGATCGAGCTGCTGACGAAGCGGGGCTGGACCGGCTGGACCAAGCTCGAACGGGTGGACCCGGCCCCGGACACGGACCAGGGACACGGGCGCTGACCCGCGTCCCGGGACCGGCGGCCACGCTTCAGCTGTTTTGCAGACTCTGCATTTTTGCATAGCATGCAAGGCGTGACGGAGACGGTGGCTGACGCAGGCAGTTGGCGGGAGCGCAAGAAGCGGGCGACGCGGGCCGCGCTGGTGGAGGCGGCGGTGCGGATGGCCGCGGAGCGCGGGGTCGAGCACCTCACCGTCGACGCGATCAGCGAGGCGGCGGGCGTCTCGCCCCGCACCTTCTTCAACTACTTCGACTCCCGCGATGAGGTCTTCGTCCTGATCGGCGCGGAGTCCAGCGCCCGGGTGCGCACGGCCGTGCGGGAGGCGCCGCGTGCGCTCTCACCGCTCGAAGCGCTGCGGGACGCCATCGCGGTGGAACTGCAGGAGATCGAGCAGCAGCAGGAGTTGTGGCGGCTCCACGCCGAAGTGCTGCGCCGCTCTCCAGACCTCCTCGCCCGCAGTATCGGCGCTCACCTCGCGGACGAGCTCGGCATGGCCGAGGCCGTCGCCGAACGGATCGGCGCCGGCTCGCCCCTCTTCTCCGCCGTACGCGGCGAGGACACGGCGGCCGAGCCCGAGCAGCGCCGGCGCCGGGCGCTGGGACTGTACCCGCGACTGGTGGCCGCCGTCGGCACCGCGGCCGTGCGCACCGCGGTCGAACACTGGTGCGTCCGCCAGGACGAGGTCGCCTTCGACGACGTGTTCCGCGAGGTCTTCGACCACCTCGCGGCCGGACTGCCCGAACCGCCCGCCCCCGGGCGCCCCTGACCGTTCCCCCTCCTGGAGCCCCCCTCGTGTGACGGGGGCTCAGTGCTGCACCCTGAAAGAGACGAAGTGACTGCACCATCGGCGCCGCGAGAGACGCCTCCCACCTCGATGTCCAACCGACAGATACTCCAGGCCATGTCCGGGCTGATGGCAGGCATGTTCGTCGCCATCCTCGCCGGGACCGTGGTCTCCAACGCACTGCCGCGCATCATCGCCGACCTCGGCGCCAGCCAGTCCTCCTACACCTGGGTCGTCACCGCCGAACTGCTGGCGATGACGGCGACGGTGCCGCTGTGGGGCAAGCTCTCCGACCTCTACAACCAGAAACTGCTGCTCCAGCTCTCCCTGTGCATGTTCGTGGTCGGCTCGCTGCTGGCCGGCTTCTCCCACGACGTCGGGCTGCTGATCTTCAGCCGCGTGGCCCAGGGCATCGGAGCGGGCGGCCTCACCGCGCTCGCGCAGGTCGTCATGGCCGCCGTCATCCCGCCGCGCAGGCTCGGCAAGTACGCGGGCATCTTCGGCGCCGTCTTCGCCGTCGGCACGGTGGCCGGCCCGCTCATCGGCGGTGTCCTGGTCGACACGGAGTGGCTCGGCTGGCGCTGGTGCTTCTTCATCGGCGTACCGTTCGCGCTGCTCGCCATCGTGCTGCTGCAGCGCACGCTGAAGCTGCCCACCGTCCGCCGCGAGGTGAAGATCGACTTCCTGGGCGCGTTCCTGATCGTGGCCGGCGTCTGCGCGCTGCTCATCTGGGTCTCGCTCGCGGGCAACCAGTTCGACTGGGCGTCCTGGCAGACCGCCGCCCTGGTCAGCGGGGGAGCGGTGTTGCTCGTGGCCGCCGTCTACGTCGAGTCGCGGGTCCCCGAACCGATCATCCCGCTGCGCATCTTCCGCAACCGCACCGTGGCGCTGACCACCCTGGCGAGCCTGCTGGTCGGCCTGGCGATGTTCGGCGGCACCGTCTTCCTCTCGCAGTACTTCCAGGTGTCGCTCGGCAAGTCGCCCACGGTGGCGGGGCTGATGAGCCTGCCGATGATCCTCGGTCTGCTCGTCTCGTCCACGGTCGCGGGCCAGATCATCAGCGCCACCGGGCGCTGGAAGATCTACCTGGTCATCGGCGCCACCGCCATGGCCGCCGGACTCGGCCTGCTCTCCACGATCGACGCGGACACGCACTTCGGCCTGCTCAGCGTCTTCATGGCGGTGATGGGCATCGGCGTCGGCATGCTGATGCAGAACCTGGTCCTGGCCGCGCAGAACGACGTCTCCGCCACCGAACTCGGCGCCGCCACCTCCGTGCTGTCCTTCTTCCGCAGCCTGGGCGGCACCATCGGCACCAGCGTGCTCGGCGCCATCCTCGCCCACCGTGTGGCCACCGAGATGAGCAAGGGCCTCGCACAGGCGGGCGTGCCGGCCGGGTCGGACCGGGCAGCCGGTCACGGGGTCCCGGACATGACCACCCTGCCGGGCCCGATGCGGGAGATCGTGGAGCACGCCTACGGAGTCGCCACCGGCGACCTGTTCCTGGTGGCCACCCCCTTCGCGCTGCTCGCGCTGGTCGCGGTCCTGTTCATCAAGGAGAAGCCGCTGAAGAACACGAGCGGCATGGAGCGCCTCGCCGAGGAGTCCGACGCCCCGCCGGTACCGGTCGGCTGAGTCGTCGATGCGTGCCCACGGGGCGGCGGGGAGAGCCCGCCGCCCCGTGGGCACACGGCGTCTGCGTCGCCGGGTCTAGGACCTGCGTCCGATGTGCGCCGCGAAGGCGCTGGCTACGGTCAACACCCATGCACGGAACAGAGATCGTTCACCGCGACGCGGCGCGACGCAGGCGAGACACCCTCGATCGGCTCGCGGTGGAGCGGGACATGTGGGTGTCGACGGCCCACGCCGACCACGGCCCGCACCAGGTGCCGCTGTGGTTCTCGTGGGACGGGCGGGCGGTGTGGATGTGCACCGGCGCGACCTCCGCGACCGCGCGCAACGTCCGCGCGGACCCGCGGGTCCGCCTGGCACTGCCGCACACCTTCGACGTAGTGACCCTGGAAGGAGAGGCGCAGGTCTATGACACGGCGACGGTGCCACGGGACGCGGCGGCCGCGTTCGCGCAGAAGTTCGGCTGGGACCCGCGCACGGAGGCCACCCCGTACCAGTACCTGTGTGTGACCCCGCGGACGGTGCGAGCCTGGCGCGGAGAGCGCGAGCTGAGCGGCCGGGTCGTCATGCGGGACGGCGTGTGGACGGGGTGAGGTGACGTAGGGGCCGGGAGTCACGGCAGCGCGAACCGGCGGGTCAGCTCGGCGCCGAGAACCGGGGAGAGGGCGCGCGCGTAGGCCTCCGCCAGGTGACCGTCGTCGCGGTGGACGAGCGTGTCGGCCACGACCACCGGGCACACCCGAGGCGCGCACACCAGGGCCCCCGCCCGCGCCCGGCGCGGGTCCTTCGCCGCCCGGCCGGGGCCGGGTCGGCGCAGGGGCGGTGCTTGGGTCACGGTGGTTCGGTGTCCTCACGAGTCACGTGGTGGTGCAGGGGCGCACTCGTGGGACGGATCGGAGAGTTGGGCAGTTGCGCACTTTCCGGGGGTTCGGCAGCTCCCCGATCCCGCGTGACCCGCGGGCCACGGGCTGTTCGGTCCGGGTTCACGAAGGGCCCGGCCGGCGGCTGCTTTCCGGCCCCGCCGGTGCTCACCAGCGCACGGGAAGGTCCCGCAGTCCCCGCATCAGGCTGGCGCGCCACCGCGGTGTGCCGTCGCCGTCGAAGGCCAGGCCGGGGAAGCGGTCCAGCAGGAGGCGCAGCGCCAAGGTCGCCTCCAGGCGGGCCAGCGGGGCGCCCAGGCAGTGGTGCAGGCCGTGCCCGAAGGCGAGATGGGCCCGGGTCGCCACCGGATCGCGGCGGACGTCGAACCGGTCGGGGGCGGCGAACCGCGCGGGATCCCGGTTCGCGGCGGCGATGGAGAGCACGACGCGCGCCCCCGCGGGTATCCGGACGCCGCCCAGGTCGAGCGGGTCGGCGGCGTAGCGGTAGGCACCGGCCGGGGCGGGCGATTCGTGGCGCAGGGTCTCTTCGACGGCGCCCGGGAGCAACTCGGGGTCCGTGCGGAGGGCGGCGAGCTGGTCCGGGTGGCTGAGCAGCAGGTGAACGGCGTTGGCGATGAGGTTGACCGTGGTCTCGTGCCCGGCGACGAGGAGCAGGAAGGCCATGCCGAGCAGTTCCTCGGGGGAGAGCCGCTCGGCGTCGTCGCTGTGGTGGCCGCGGACCAGGGCGTGCAGCAGGTCGCTCTCCGGCGCGTGCCGCAGCCGCCGCTTCTCCTCCGCCAGCCCCGCGAGGTAGCCGGCCATCTCCTGCGAGGCGCGGGCGGACCCCTCCGCGTCGTCGAGCGCGACCACCTGCGTGGACCAGCCCCGGAAGGCGGCCCGGTCGTCACCGGGGACGCCCAGCAGCTCGCAGATGATGGTGAGGGGGAGCGGATAGGCGTAGGCGGCCACCAGATCGGCCCGGCCGTCGGCGGCCACGGTGTCCAGCAGGGAGCCGGCCGCCTCCTCGACACGGGGCCGCAGCGCCTGGACGCGACGGGCGGTGAACTCGCGGGCCACCAGCGTCCGCAGGCGGGTGTGGTCGGGCGGATCGACCTGGAGCATGTTGCGGCCCACGGCGTACAGCCCGTCGTCCTCGAAGTCGGCCGCGTGCCGCACGTCGTTGCGGAGCCGGGGGTCGGCGAACGCGGCGCGCACCTCCTCGTGCCCGATCACCAGCCACGCCTCGTCCCCGGTGGGGAACCGCGCATGGTGGACGGGACCGCGGGAGCGCAGGGCGCGGAACGCGGAGTAGGGGTCGACGGTGAAATCGGCGGTGAGGTCGGCGAGTTGGACGGTCGGGTGCTGCGTGCGCATGGACGGCTCCCGGATGACGGAAGTTGACGGCTGAGGGAGGCGACAGAGAAGTGGGGAGTGCTCCCCGTTTTTGTGGGCGGGAGGACCTTACCATGAAGCGGGGAGTAGTCCCCGTTTTCTGGTCGTGGGAGTGGGCTGCTCGTGTCACCGCGACCCGGCGGCCACCACCGTCGCGGTGAGCGGCTCCAGTACGGCGACCAGTTCGTCGCGCTCGGCAGGCGAGAGGCCCTCGTAGGGCGGGGCGGCGAGTTCGCCGGTCAGGGCCTCGATACGTTCCTTCGTCTCGCCGCCGGCGTCCGTGAACCGTCCCTCGGGGGCGATGAGCCCGCGCTCGCGCAAGCCGCCCATGACGGCGGCCACCGCGCCTTGGGCAGATGGTCGATGCGGCCCAACGACTCCGGCCAGGGACTTCATCCTGCTCCCGCGCGCGGGCGCGCGAGAGAGGCAGCGGCCGCGGCGGCGACATCCTCGTCGGCTCCGGGCGCGCCAGGGGCCGGACATGGTGTTGAATGCGGCCGCATGAAGCAAGGGAAGCGTGCGGCGAGCCGGACGGCGGTGACGGTCTGTCAGGGACGGGCGGCCGCGGACGGCAGGACCGCGCCCGGCCGGTTCGCCGATCCGGTGGCGGTCCGGCTCCTGCGCACCGACGAACGCACCCCCGTGGCGGAGGTGCGGGCCGGGGCCGTCCCGGCGGGCTGGCACGCGCGCTTGGCGTACGAGACCGTGCGCGCCGCCGCGGAGGTGGTGGTGCCGCGGACGGTCGCGATCGACGACGCCCTGCGCGCCCACGCGACGGGCCAGCTCGTGATCCTCGGCGCCGGCCTCGACACCCGCGCCTGGCGCCTGGCCGAGCTGGCCCGGACGGACGTGTGGGAGGTCGACCACCCGGCCTCCCAGCAGGACAAACGAGCCCGCCTCGCCGAGGCCGCGCGACACACCCCCGGCCTCGGCCCGGACCGGAGCGAACCGCCGGTCACGGCCCGCTCGGTCCGGTTCACGCCGGTCGACCTCACCGCCGACGATCTCGGAGCCGCGCTCGGCGCCGCCGGACACGACCCCGGGGCGCCGACGACGTGGTTGTGGGAGGGCGTCGTCCCCTACCTGACGCGCGACGAAGTCCGGGCCACCCTGTCCGCGCTCGCCGCGCGCACGGCCCCCGGCAGCACGCTCGTCGTCAACTACCAGACGCCTTCCACGAAAGCGGCCGCAGGCCGTCTCCTGACACGCGTGCTGGGCAACTCCGTCACCGCGGGCGAGCCGTGGCGCTCGCTGTGGAAGCCGCCGCGCATGGCCGCACTGCTCGCCGAGTACGGCCTGACGGTGACCTCCGACGACAGCCTCCTCGGCGTCGCGCGGGCCCTGGGCGGCCCGGCACGCGTACGGACCTCCCTGCGGACGAGCCGCGTCGCCGTCGCCGAACGCCGCTGATGCCGAGAGCGTGGCCCGGGCCGCCGCCCGGGCCACGTGGACCTGCGAACCCCTCAGCCGGACGCCGCATTGAGCAGGTCCAGAACGCTCTGCTGGCAGCCGTAGTCGCTGGCCCCGTTGCCACCGCTCCAGTGCGGGCCGTACTGGTCGAGCGGGTTGCGGTCGTGGTCGTAGGCGCTGGTGGCCCACCGGGTGAGGGCCGCGCCGTACGGCCGGTCCGGCAGCCCGCGGTTGAGGGCGCCGAGTCCGCGCACGTATGCGCCCTTGAAGCTCGGGCCGTCCCCGGTGCACCCGTCGCCCTCGCCGGGCTCGCGCAGGACCCCGTCCGTCTGGAGCCGGACGCTGGAGGCGTCGGCCAGGCCGCGCGCGGTCGTGAGCAGGCCGGTGTCGCCGGTGGCCCTGGACAGCTCGGTCAACCCGCCCAGGACGACGCCCTGGTTGTAGGTCCAGGTGGGCTGGCCGTTGTTGGCGCAGCTGTCGTCGAGGCCGTCATTGATCATGCGGTCACCGTTGATCATGCCGCTGTTGCGGAACCAGTCCCATTCGCTGCGGGCCCGCTGCAGGTAGACGGTGTCCCCCGGGAGACGATTGTGCAGCGCCGAAGTGAGCTGGAGGTACAGCTCGTTGGTGATGGCGTTCTTGTAGTTGCCGTTGGTGTTCCACCGGACGCCGCCGCCACAGGTGTTGTTCCAGTTGGCATACATGTGGTCCGCGTCGGCCCGTGCGGTGTCGAGGTAGCGGCGGTCTCCGGTGAGGTCGTAGGCGGCGACCCAGGCCAGGCCCCACCACCCGGTGTCGTCGAGGTACTCGTTGCGGAACTGCCCGCCCTGCGCGTCGATGTTCTTGTTGTAGATGTCGGCGATGGCATAGGTGTAGCTGCCCATGCCGCTGGTCCGGATGTTGTCGATGACGGCGGTCAGCGCGTTGGCGGAGGTCCACCAGCCGTTGCCGCCGAAGAGTTTGGTGCCCCGGTCGTACGACATCATCAGGGCCGTGGCCGCCGCGGTGCTCCTGCTCCCCGCGTTCCAGGTGGTGCGTGCCCAGGGCGTGCACGCGATGGCGCCCGCCGACGGCTGGCCACAGGCCCGCAGGGCTCCGACGCCCTGGGTGCCCCAGTCGTCGACGTTGTACATCTGCGTGCGCCAGCCCCGTCCTCCCGAGGGCACCGCGGTGTCGCCGAGCCGGCTCCCCGAGTCCCAGGTCCGGCCGCCGTCCATGGACCGGTCCAGCCAGACCCGGTCGCCGGCGCCGCCGTTGTCGAGGGAGGCCCATCCCATCGCGTCGGCGTCGTCGAAGTGCAGGGCGATCGTGCGCGAGGAGACGGTGGCGGAGACCGGGGCCCGGTCCTGAGGGCTCAGCGACGGGTCGCGCGCGTCGCAGTACTTATTGCAGACAGCGGCCGTCGGCGCCGCCGCGGCGGGCGCGGCCGACAGACCGCCGAAGACTAGTGCAGACAACGTTGTCAGGGCGGCGCAGAGTACGGCCGACGTGGATCTCGCTGGCTTCATGAAGAGGCTCCCGGGGGTGGGGGTCGCGCGGCGAAGGGGACTCGCCGTCCGGCGGGGGAGAGCGCTTCCCGAACGTAGCCACGAGGCATGGGCACGTCAACGGATCGGACCGGAACGGCGGTTGGCGGCCTGGGCGAATCGGTGGGGGTAGAACGTTCTGTCTTGACAGACCGCGACCGGGGCGCCAATCTGAGCGTACAGAACGTTCGTTCTCGCGGCTCGGTCGCAGCTCGGGTCGCGAACCTCGTGGGCCGGGCCGGGCCGTCCGCCCGTTCGTCTCCTCGCACATCGATCGAAAGGCAACACCATGAGCACCCTCACCGTCTCGCCCGGTACCACCGACACCACCGGTACGGCCGCCGCCCTGCGGCGCCTGTACTTCGTCCGGTTCGCCTTCGCCCTGGTCTGGGCGCTCGTCATGTTCACCATGGCCACGAAGCTCACCCCGGCCGCGACCGTGCTGCTCGTGCTGTACCCGCTGTTCGACGTGGGCGCGGCCGTCGTCGACGCGCGGGCGTCGCGCACCACCCGCTCACCCCGCCTCCTCTACGTGAACATGGCGGTCAGCCTCGCCGCGGCCGTCGGCGTGGGTATCGCGGGCGCGTCCGGCATCCCGGCGGTGCTGCGGGTCTGGGGCGCGTGGGCGATCGTGTCCGGCCTGGTCCAGCTCATCGTGGCCGTTCCGCGCCGCGCGCTGGGGGGCCAGTGGCCGATGATCCTCAGCGGCGGGATCTCGGTCCTGGCGGGGGCGTCCTTCGTCGCCTCGGCGGGCGCGGCCGAGCCGGCCCTCACCAGCGCGATCGGCTACGCGGTCCCGGGCGGCATCTTCTTCCTCATCTCGGCCCTGCGGCTGGGCCGCGCCGCCAAGTAGAGCCGGGTACGGGCATCGGTGGCCGGCTGCGCGCCGGGCGCCCATACCTCTACCGTCCTGCCCCTGGCGCACCCGGCGCGGCCCGGGGCGACGTACCCTGCCGATACCGATACGAGGACAGACACGTGAAGTTGCGTACCACGACAAGCCGTTGCGCCGCGCTCACCGGCATGCTGGCGGCCACCGCCGTACTGACGGCCCCTCACGTCATGGCCGCCGGCGCGCCGGTCAGCGCTGGACCCGCCCGCAGTGCGGTGGAGGCGGCCGGTCCGCGGGGCGGGCTCGGCCCGCTGACGGAGCTGGTCATCGAGCGGATCCGGTTCGGCGACGACGTGGCGGCGGCCAAGTACGGCACAGACTCGCCCATCGAGGACCCGGCGCGCGAGGCACAGGTACTGGAGCAGGTCCGGCAGCAGGCGGGCCGGGCCGGCGTGGACCCGGAGGTGGCCGTGGCGTTCTTCCGCGATCAGATCACCGCGAGCAAGATCGTGCAGAGGGGACTGTTCGCCCGCTGGGCCGCTCACCCCGACGAGGCTCCCACCACGCGCCCCGACCTCGGCCGGATCCGCGAACAGCTCGACCGGCTGACCACGGCCCTGCTGGACGAGCTGGAGGAGACGGCGCGGGTGCGCGAGCGGCCCCTCGCCTGCGCGGCGCACCTCGCCCTCGCCCGTGGGGCAGGAGCGGCCCGCCACCGGCTGGACGGCCTGCACCGCCACGCGCTGACCACGGCGACCGGGTCCGTCTGCCGGGCCGGTGGCGTGACCGCACCGCCGGTCTGACGGCGCCCCCCGCAGCGCCATGCGGCAGCACCGAAACGCACGGACCGGCGCCGGCCGGCCCGGCCCGTCCACGGGAGAGGACCACATGGACTCCGGACCACCGCAGGAGCGGGGCGCCCCCGTCGGGCGGCGCGTCTTCCTCGGCACACTCGGCCTCGGCGCGCTCGGCGTTCTCGCCGCCCCCGCCCTGCAACGGGCCACGGAAGCGTTCCTGGGCGGCGCCGCCGACCGGGACCCCACCGGTCTGACGGGGCTGCTGCCGAACGGCGGCGGGTTCCGCTACTACTCCGTCACCTCGTCCGTGCCGCACAAGAGCGCGGCGGACTACCGCCTCACCGTCGACGGCCTGGTCGAGCGCCCCACCACCTACACCCTGGCCGACCTTCGGGCGCTGCCCCGGACCCGGATGGTCCGCGACGTCCAGTGCGTCACCGGCTGGCGCGTCCCCGGCACCGCGTTCGAGGGCGTACGCCTGTCCCGGCTGCTGGCCGCGGCAGGGGTGCGCTCCTCCGCGGGAGCGGTCCGCTTCACCTGCTTCGACGGCTCCTACTCGGAGAGCCTCACGCTGGAGCAGGCCCGCCGCGGGGACGTCCTGGTCGCGCTGCGCATGCAGGACAAGGACATCGACCACTCCCACGGCGGCCCCGCACGCCTCTACGTGGCACCGATGTACTTCTACAAATCCGCCAAGTGGCTCTCCGGTATCACCGTCACGCACCGCGTGGAACCGGGTTACTGGGAAGCGCGCGGCTACGACGTCGACGCGTGGGTCGGCCGGTCGAACGGGCGGGACGATGCACCGACCACCTGAACCTGAACCTGAACCGGCGGAGGCCGCCGCGCGGCTGTCGCGCTTCAGCAGGGCCGAGCGCTGGGCGCACCGCGCGACAGCGGCACTGACGGGAACGTGCGTCCTCACCGCGGCCTTCCTGTACGTCCCCGCGCTCGCCGAACTCGTCGGCCGCCGTGCCCTCGTCGTCACCGTCCACGAATGGTCGGGCGTCGCGCTCCCCGTCCCCGTCCTGGCGGCCCTCGGCTCCCGGGCGCTCCGCGCCGACCTGCGGCTGCTGAACCGCTTCGGCCCGCACGACCGCCAGTGGCTGCGGGCGGCCCTGCGCAGGGACCGCCGGCCCGGGTCCCGTCCGGCGCACAAGTTCAACGCCGGGCAGAAGCTGTACGCCGCGTGGACCGCCGGAGCCGTGCTGGTCATGCTCGGCACCGGACTCATGATGTGGCTCACCCACCTCACACCGCCGCTCTGGCGCACCGCGGCCACCTTCGTCCACGACTGGCTGGCCCTGACCCTGGGCGTCGTCCTCGCCGGCCACGTCGGCATGGCCCTGGGCGATCCCGAGGCCCGCCGGGGCATGCGGACCGGGTCGGTCGCGGGGGAGTGGGCAGAGCGGGAGCACCCGCTCTGGCGGCCGGAGTGACGGCGCGGCTCAGGCGGCCCGCACCTGCAGGATCCCCTCCACGCCCTCCAGGAAGGTCTCGGAGACCAGCCCGGGGTCGGCCAGGCAGCCGGAGGCCATGGCGCCGTCCCGGAGCATCACCAGGTGCCGGCCGGCCGGCTCGGCCGGTGCCTCGCCGGTCCGGGCCAGCAGCTCCGTGACGGTCTCCAGGAACCACTGCCGGTGGGCCAGCACGGCGCGGTGCACCGGGTGGTCGCGGTCGGGGTACTCCGCCGCCGCGTTGAGGAACGCGCACCCCCGGAACCCCGGGGACCGGATCCCGGCCGTGATCGCCCGGCAGACGGCCCGGACCTTGTCGGCCGGCGACCGCTCGCCCGCCTGTGCGGCCTCGGCCTGTGCCCGCATCTCCCGGTCGGCCAGGTCGAGGTAGGCGAGGACCAGCTCCTCCTTGCCCTTGAAGTGGCGGTAGAGCGTGGCCCGGGTGACCTGCGCCTCCGCGACGATCCGGTCGACGCCGACGGTGTGGATCCCCTCGGCGTAGAAGATCCTGGTCGCCGTGGTGAGCAGCCGTGACCGCGCCTCCGACGTGCCGCTTCCCTTGGTGCTCTGGCTCATGCGCTCAGGTTAGCGAACGGTGAGGAGAACGGTCTGTATCGGGAGGCGCCCGGCCGCCCGGCGGCGATCACTGCGGGGGGCGGCAGGGCACCGCTGTCGGGGACTCGTGGGAGGCTGGGCGTCGTGCCGTCTTCGCGGCGCGACCCGAGCGGAAGGAAGCGTCCTTGTGGACTGGCGCGAATATGCGGTGCAGTTGGCTGCGAAGGCGCGCGAGCTGCTGGCGGAGGACACCGTTGACGGCACGCTGCGCAAGATCGGCGAAGCCTCCATCGAGCTGATCGCAGGGTGCGAGGCCGCCGGGATCCTGACGGTCAGCAAGGGGCAGGTGGCCACGCTCGCCGCCACCGAGCAGCTCGTCGTGGACAGCGACCGGATGCAGGGGGAGTGCGGCGAGGGTCCGTGCTTCGACGCGGCCCGGACCGGACACCCGGTCTTCCGGGTCATGGACATGGCCGAAGAGCGCGTCCGGTGGCCGTCGTACGCGCCCCGCGCCCACGACCTGGGCATCGGCAGCATGATGGGCTTCCTGCTCTACACCGAGAACGAGGACCTCGGCGCCCTCAACATCTACTCCCGGAAACGGGGCGTGTTCACCCAGGACAGCGAGACCGCCGGCTGGTCCCTGGCGTCCCACGCCGCCGTCGCCCTCGCCAGCGCGCGCGAGCAGGCGCAGCTGCGGGAGGCGGTGCAGACGCGGCACGCCATCGGGGAAGCGATGGGCATCATCATGGCCGAGCACAACCTCTCCGAGCGGGAGGCGTTCGACGTGCTGCGCCGCTACTCGCAGGAGAACAACGTCAAGCTCCGGGACGTGGCGCAGCGGGTGCGCGAGCGCGGAACCCTGGACTGAGACCGCCCCGGAGCCGGTCACCGAACTGCCGCCGCCCCGCGTGGTCTGGTAAGAAGCGTGCGGGGCCCGAGGGCGCCGGGCGCCGTGACCGTTCGCCCGGCACGCGCGGCTCTGCCATTCGATGACCTGAAGGAACGGGCACAGTGAGACCGACGGTGACGCGAGAGCCTCGGCCGGGGGACGGCACCAGCACCAAGGGCACCACGCGGCGGCGACGAATACGCGCCGTCGCGTGGGGCGTGGCCGGGGCGGTGACGCTCGGTTTCTTCGTCGCGCTGGAGATCATCGCGCGGCGCTACGGCGAACGGGGACCCCTCACCAACCAGGCCCGCGAGGTGATCTTCGCCCCCAAATCGGGCACCGTGCTCTACGCGGGCCTGGCGATGACGATGGTGGTCCTCACCTGGCGCCAGCGCTTCCTCGCGCTCGGCGCCGCCGTCGGCACCGACCTCGTCTTCTGGGGCGTACGGTCGCTGGCCGGTGCCCAGATGATGGTCGGCAACGGCGCGCTGCTGGCGACCCTGGGCTGCGCCGTCGTCGCGGTGACGCGCCGCACCGGCGCGGAACGCGCCCTGCTGCTCAAGGGCGTCGGCCTGGCCCTGCTCCTGGTGACCGGCCGCAAGACCGGCGACACCTGGCTGCTCATCACCTGGAAGACGCGCCCTCGGGTCCTCGACCAGTACGTGGCCGTCGCCGACCACGCGCTGGGCTCCCCGTCGTGGCTGGCGGGCCGGCTGGTCGAGGCCTCGGGCCCGGTCGGCGCGCACGTCCTCGACTGGGTCTACGTCCAACTCGCGGTGGCCGCGGTCGTGGTGGCGCTGTACCAGATGCGGCACGTGTCGGCCGAGCGCCGCTTCCCGCGCCACCACTTGGTGCGCACGTTTCTGCTCATCGGCCTGCTCGGCCCGGGTATCTACATGCTCTATCCGGTGGTCGGGCCGGTCTTCGCCTATGGCGCGGAAGGGGGCGCGTGGGCCGTGGCCGACCTGTGGCCGCACACCTGGGTCCCGGTCGCCGCCCCGCACGCGATGCCGTTCGACGAGGTCACTCCGCGCAACTGCATGCCCAGTCTGCACACGGCCTGGGCCACCGCGATATTCCTTCACAGCCGCAAGGGCCCCCCGGTCCTGCGGTGCGTCGGGGCACTGTGGCTGATCGCCACGCTCGGCGCGACGCTGGGCTTCGGCTACCACTACGGCGCGGACATCGTCGCCGGGGTGGTCTTCACCCTCACGATCGAGACGGGCCTGCGCACCTACGACCGCGGTTGGGACCGCGCCGGAGTCCGGCTGGTTCTGCACGGCGCCGCCGTCTTCACCGCACTCCTGCTGGCCTACCGCTACCTGTCGCTGCCCATGGCCCACCACCCCTGGGTCTTCGGTCCGGCCGTGCTGCTGGCGATGGGCTCGGTGATCCACGGCTATGTGCGGACCACCCGAGGGTGGGAGCGGCAGGACGGTCGCGCGGCCCCCGCGGCGGTGCGCTTGCCGGCCCCCCGCCACGAGCCACCCCTCGCCGCCGGTCCGCGGCCGGGGGAGCCGGGGGAACTGGTCCCGTGAGCCGGGGTGTGACGCGGCGGCCGTGACCGCCGTGGCCGGCACCCCGGACGCCGCCCGTTCGGCCGATCCGGCCCGCTCCCGGGCCCGAGCGCCTACCGTGCGGCTATGGCACCTTCACTCGAGCGTCCCCCGCTGCAGGCCGACGAACGCACCGCCCTCCTCGGCTGGCTCGACCTGCAACGGCAGATCCTGCGCTGGAAGTGCGCGGGCCTGAGCGAGGCCGACGCGCACCGCTCGGTCGTGCCGACCTCGCCCGCGATGACGATGGCCGGTCTCATCAGCCATATGCGGTGGGTCGAGCACACCTGGCTGGAGGTGCTGTTCCTGGGCGGCGACAAGACGCGGAACCCCTCCTTCGACGAGACGCGGGAGGACGCCGACTGGCGGACCGACGGCCTCTCCCTGCCACAGTTGGTCGCGGAGTACGAGGCCCAGTGCGCCCGTAGCAACGAGATCGTGGCCGGGGCCGGCCTGGACGACGTCGGCCGCCACCCCGAATTCCGCTCCTCCGCCGCCAACCTCCGCTGGATGCTCATCCACCTCGTCGAGGAGACCGGACGGCACGCGGGCCACGCGGACATCGTGCGGGAACTCCTCGACGGAACGAAGGGGTACTACTGAGGCGGGAAGCGGGCGGTGAGCCCGGCAACCGGCCGTCCTGTGCCGCCATACGAGGAAACTTCTGCCGCCGCCCGCGCGTTCGCGCAGCTCATCCGGGTGTATGTGGGTCTAGACCACTAACGGGCCGGGAAAGTATTTACCGCATACCCGTCTCTGTGGCTCACTGTGTCGTGTTCGTGTCAACCGGACGCGCGTAGAACCTCCTTACGAGGTGCGCCCGAACGCCGGCCGGCCGGACCCGCGCAGCCCCCCACCTGGCAGGAGGAAGCCTTGTTCTCGCAAAGCCTTTCCCTCGGAGCGCCATCCATACAGCGAAGACGCGCAGCGGCCGGAGTCGTAGCCGCGAGCACCGCACTGATCCTCGGCCTGATGTCGGGCACGGCCTCCCCGGCGCCCCGCGCGTCGGACGGCGCCGTGCCGATGGGCAAGGGATACATGGGCGTGGGATACGTCCAGGACAGCAAGGACTTCAAAGCGGACGCCCGGCAGCTGCGGCTCGACCCGGGGCCGGGGGCGAACGTGCTGGCGAACCCCGCGGGCATCGACGTCTCCAACTGGCAGGGCGGCATCAACTGGAGCGCGGTACGCGGCGCAGGCATCGAGTTCGCCTGGATGAAGGCGACCGAGGGCACCACGTACAAGGACCCCAGCTTCAGCGCCAACTACCTGAACGCGTACAAGGCGGGCGTCATCCGCGGCGCGTACCACTTCGCGCGGCCCGACGTCTCCGGCGGCGCCGCGCAGGCCACCTTCTTCGCCGGGAACGGCGGCGCCTGGTCCCGCGACAACCTGACGCTCCCCGGCGTGCTGGACATCGAGGGCAGCTGTTACGGCAAGACGCCGGCGGCGATGCAGTCCTGGATCCTCGACTTCTACAACACGTACAAGGCCCGCACCGGCCGCGACGTCGTCATCTACACGAGCGCCAGCTGGTGGAACTCCTGCACCGGCGGGTGGAGCGGCATGTCCGCCCGCAGCCCGCTGTGGGCGGCCCACTGGACGTCCGCGGGCAGCCCCAACATCCCGCAGGGCTTCCCGTACTGGACCGTCTGGCAGTACACGTCCACCGGCGCGGTGAGCGGCATCTCCGGGAACGTGGACCGCGACCGCTTCAGCGGCGACCGCTCCCGCCTGCTGGCGCTGGCGAACAACACCCCGTGACGGCGGATGCCGGGGGCGGACGGCCGGCCCCGGCATGATCGGTGCGGCGGCCCGGAGCAGGCCCACCGGGCGGTTCCGGGCCGCCGCGCCGGCCGAACGGCCGCAGCGCCACCCCGACAGTTCGCGAAGGAGCACGTCATGAGCCCGACACCGACGCCGTTCAGCAGGCGTGGCGCGCTGCGTGCCACCACGGCGGCCCTGGCCGGCGGGCTCGGGCTCGCGGGCGGCACGGCCGCGGCCGCGGCCCTTGATCCGGCCCAGCGCGCCGGGCAGCGCGTCATCCACTCCTATCCGGGACTCACCCCTCCGGCCGCCCTCATGGACGCCATCCGGGAGGGACGGACGGCCGGGGTGATCTTCTTCGGGGAGAACATCACGAGCCTCGGCCAGATCGCGGACGTCATCGAGGCGATGAAGGCGGCGCACGCCTCCGCACCCGTGCGCTCCCCCCTCCTGCTGATGACCGACCAGGAGGGCGGCATGGTGCGCCGGCTGCCCGGCGAACCCGTGCTGTCCGCCAAGGACGTCGGCGCGTCGACGGAACGCGAGGCGCGGGCCGCGTCCACCGGCAGCGGCGCGGGCCGGAACCTCGCGGGCGTGGGAATGAACGTCAACCTGGCCCCGGTGCTCGACGTCTACCGCACCGCCGGTGACTTCACCGACCGGTACGAGCGTTCGTACAGCAACAGCCCCGAGACGGTGAGCACCTGCGGCGCCGCCTTCATCACCGCGCAGCGGAACGCCGGGGTGGCGGCCGCCGCCAAACACTTCCCCGGCCTCGGCCCCGCCGCCACGAACCAGAACACCGACCTGGGACCGGTCACCCTCACCACGCCCGCGGCCACCCTGCGCGGCGTCGACGAGATGCCCTACCGGGCGGCGATCTCGGCCGGGGCCGAACTCGTCATGCTCTCCTGGGCCGTCTACCGGGCACTGGACGCCGGCCGGCCCGCCGGACTGTCCCGGACCGTCGTCGGCGAGCTGCGCGGCCGGCTCGGATTCCGGGGCGTGACGATCACCGACGCGCTGGAGGCCAAGGCTCTGCAGGCCTACGGCGACACGGGCCGGCGCGCCGTCCTGGCCACCGGGGCCGGGATGGACCTGCTGCTGTGCTCGGCCCGCGACGTCGCCCAGGGGGAGCAGGCGGTGACGGCGCTGACCGAGGCCCTGGCGGCGGGCGCGCTCGACGCGGCGGCCTTCGACGCCGGCGCCGCGCGCGTCAGCGCTCTGCGCGCCGCTCTGGCGTGACGGCCGCGCCGCCGACGGACCCCTGACAGGCGTCCGCGAAGGCGGGGGAGTCCTTGATCAGGCCGTCGCAGAAGGCGGCGACGTCCGTACCGATGAGTTCCAGGACCCCCTTGTCCGCGGCGGCGCCCTCCTCGAAGAAGTCGACGATCCCGGCCAGCAGGGGCCCGTCGAGCAGGTCGACCGGGCCGACCTTGAACAGGTACTTCTGCATCTCCTCGTAGACGATCCGGTAGTCCGGCGGGAGCGCCTTGACCCGGGCCAGGTGGGCCCGCCACTGCTTCTTGCCCTCGATGATGTCCTGGACGCTCACGTCAGCCTCCCAGCCGGCTCAGTCTCCGCGCGACGTTCCTGTTCAACTGCGCGCGCCGGCGGTCGCGGTAGGTCCGTGCGCCCTCCCCGCCGACCAGCGCCGTGCAGAAGCCCGGGATGTCGTCGCCGAGGACCGCACGGGCGCTCTGCCCCTCGGCCGCCGTCTCCTCCAGCAGCCCGAGGGCGCCGTCGAGGATCGGCATCAGGTTGCGGCCGGTGAAGTCGCCGTGCGGCACGAGGTGGGCCGCGATCTGGTCCCACGCCGCCCGGTGGTCTTCCGGCAGGGCCGCGGCCCGGGCTTCGAACTCCTTCCACCGTCTGGTGAGATCGCTGCCGGTGATGGTCTCCCAGAAGTTCACTCCCCGCCCTCCTTCAGCTTGTCGATCCGCGACGAGACGTACTCCCACTTCGTCCAGAACGCCGCCAACTCCTCGCGTCCGGCGTCGCTGAGCGCGTAGAACTTGCGCGGCGGACCGACGCCGGACGGCCGCTTCGTCACCTGGACGAGGCCCTTGCGCTCCAGCCGCAGCAGAATGGTGTACACCGTGCCCTCGACGACCTCGGTGAAGCCGAGTCCGTTCAGTCGGCGGGTGATGGCGTATCCGTACGTCTCCTCGCCGCCGATGATCTCGAGCACGCACCCTTCGAGCGTGCCCTTCAGCATCTCCGTCAGGTCGTCCACAGCGAGCCCCCTCGCCCAGCGGTACTGCGTAGTACTGAGTACCGGTACAACGTATCACCGAGTAGCGGTGATGTCGGCGGTTCGGCCGGTGGCCCGGCGTGCGGCACCCGCTGCGACCGCTGACGCGACCGAGCGTCAGAACCGCATCACTGCAGGTGAGTTGTGCGGAAAGATTGCAGAATTGGTCGAGGTTTTTCACCTCAGGCTTTGAAATGGTCACAGGAAGGTCACTAGGGTCGGTTCTCAGACCTCCGTCCAAGATCACTCGCACGAGGCGAGTGACGGCGGAAGGGCACCGCCCATCTGGTGTTCCGTGGGCGGCAGGAAGAAGGAGCTCGCCTACGTGGCGTCCCACCGTCGACCCAGGCAACAGAACCGCACCCGCGTGACCGTCCTCACCGCGACCGCCACCGCCGCCGTGGCCCTCACCACCGCGCAGGCCGCCAGTGCGGCGCCGGGGCCCACGAAGAGCGAGGTCAAGGCGAAGGTCGCCAAACTCTACGAAGAGGCCGAGCGGGCCACCAACCAGTACGACGCGGCCAAGGAGAAGCAGAAGAAGCTCCAGAAGGAGATCGGCCGGATCCAGGACAAGGTCGCCCGCGAGCAGAGCGAACTCAACGAACTGCGCGCGGGTATCGGCGCGATGGCCAGCGAGCAGTACCGGTCCGGCGGCGTCGACGCCTCGGTCCAGCTCTTCCTCTCCGCCGACCCGGACGACTACCTCGACAAGGCGACGACCCTCGACTCGCTCTCCGCGCAGCAGTTGGAGTCGCTGCAGGCGGTCCAGGCGCACCAGCGCGAGCTGGCCCAGGAGCGCGCCGAGGCGTCGGAGAAGCTCGCCGACCTCGCCGACACCCGCACCGAGCTGGGCAAGAGGAAGACGCAGATCCAGGGCAAGCTCAGCGCGGCGCAGAAGCTGCTGAACACCCTGACCGCCGCCGAGCGCAAGGAGATCGCCGACACCGAGGACCGCGCCAGCCGTTCCTCCGCCGGCCGCGTCGACCTCGGCAACGAGGTGGCCGCCTCCTCCTTCGGCGCCGCCGCCCTGAACGCGGCCGCCACCCAGATAGGCAAGCCGTACCTCCGCGGTGGGACCGGGCCCAACTCCTACGACTGCTCGGGCCTCACGCAATGGGCGTACGGGCAGGCCGGGGTCCAGATATCGCGGGTCACCTACACACAGGTCAACGAGGGCCCTCGGGTGGGCATGAGCGCCCTCAAACCGGGCGACCTGGTCTTCTTCAACAACACCGAACATGTCGGTCTCTACGCCGGCAACGGCCAGGTACTGCACGCGCCCTACCCCGGGGCGTCGGTTCGCTACGAGTCGATGAGCACGATCGGCAGCTTCCAGTTCGGCGTCCGCGTCACGAGCTGATCGCACCTCTCCGGCCCGGGGTCACACGTGTTGCCGGGCCTCGCGCAGGAGCCGGTTCATGTGTGCGGCGGCCTGGACGGCGGCGTCCCCGCAGCAGTTGTTGAAGAGCACGTGCACGCGCTCGGCCCGCTCGGCGAGGTGCCGGACGCGGGTGAGCCAGCCGGACAGTTCGGACGCCGTGTACGCGTGCCGGAAGCGGTCCTCCTTGCTCCCTCGCCCCCAGGACGTGCTGCGTCCGTGGAACCGGACCACGGCGAGCCGGGGATCGGTGACGGGAGTGACCGGGGGCAGGGAGGACGGCAGCCCTTGTGCCATGTCGACGGCGACCGCGGCCATGCCGTACTCCGCGAGCAGGGCGGACGTCGCCTCGGCCTGCTCCGCGCGCCACCAGTCGGGGTGCCGGAACTCCACGGCGACCGGCCAGCCCGCCGTACGCCGCGCGGTCTGCTCCAGCACGTGTGCGCCGCGCGCCCCGGGCCGCAGCCACGGCGGGAACTGGAACAGCACGCAGCCCAGCCGGCCCGCGTCGCGCAGCGGCGTCACGGCCGCCGCGAACCGCGCCCACACCTCGTCGAGGACGGCCGGATCCTGCGTATCGGCGGGCAGCCCGTCCGGCATCACCGCCTGGCGCGTGGGATGCCCGGTCAGCAAGGAGAACGCCTTCACGTCGAAGGTGAAGCCGTCGGGGGTGCGCTCCACCCACATCCGGCTGACGCGTTCCTGCGGCAGCGCGTAGTACGACGCGTCGGCCTCGACGACCGGGAACCGCCCGGCGTAGTACCGCAAGCGCCCCTCGGCGTCCCGGTGCCCCGGCGGGTACCAGCCGCTGCGTACCAGTGCCGGGTCCGTCCACGAACAGGTGCCCACGAAGATGTCGCCCATGAAGATCCGGCTACCCAGGAGGCGCGGCCCTGTGCCTCCCTTTTCGGCGCTGTCCGATCCGGCGGCTCAACCGGCGTCCCCTCGCTGACCGTTGGACGCGGCGCGCGCCTGGCCGTCCGGCCTCGCCGGGCGCGTCGGCCGGGTCCGCCCCGGGCGGCATGAGCCGCGCGTGCGGGGGCACTCACGAGCCAAGCCGGGCCGGTGGAACCCCGCGGGGACCGGCCGGGCCCAGGCGCCCTGGGTTCGGCAGTGTGCCCGGGGCGCCGCGCCCTCCCTCCTGCGACCTGGCCCGCGGGCGGCCGGGCTCACTGCCGGGCGGCAGGGGCGGCCGGTGCCAGGCGGGACTCCAGGGTGGCGGCGAACTCCTCGGCGCGGGCGAGCTGGACGCGGAGGCGGGCGATCTGGTCGGCGGCCGTCCGCCGGTAGTCACGGACGCGCTCCAGCAGAGCGCCGCGTTCGCCGTCGTCGAGGGGCTCGCCCGCGTCGAGGCGGTCGGTGGCGTCGAGCAGATCGCGCATCTGGTCGAGGGTGAAGCCGAGCGGTTTCATCCGGCGGACGACCATGAGCCGGGCCACGTCGGTCTCGGTGTAGAGCCGGAAGCCGCCCTGCGAACGGGCCGAGGGGATGACGAGGCCGGTCTCCTCGTAGTGCCGGATGGTGCGCAGGGACAGTTCCGTGCGCGCGGCGACCTCACCGATCTGCATGTGCTTGTCGTCCACGCCTGTCCCGGCCCTTCTGCTGAGGGCGGGCCACGTCCCGTACGACCCGCCGGTCTCTACTGTAACGTTAGGGTAGAGTTGCCGACGGCGAGGCGGTGCCGCCCGTTCCGCCGCCGCCGCTCCGGGGCCGATGGCGCCCCCGGCGAAGCCCCGAGTCCCGCAGGAGAGATGCGTGCGCGAGCCCCTGACGCCGAGCGCCGCCGCCTGCCCGCCGTGACCTCGCGCCCGTAGTCCTTCGCCCCTGATCTTCCGCCCCATTACCTCGCGCCCGTGAGGTGGGCCGGCCGGTGCCGCACCGGTCCGCCACCGCCGCGCACCCCCGACGTCCCGGCCCGCGCCCACGGGCCGCCCGCGCGAGACCGGCCCGGTCTCCCGCGCCCTTCCCGCGCGCCCCGGCCACGGCCGACGAGGGGTGTGCCCGAGCACGACAGGTACGCGATCCCTTGTCCTCCACCGCAGTGACCCCGGCCGCGCGGCTGCGCGCGCTCCGGCCCGACTGGCTGAACGACCCGAAGGTCTGGCGCACCGAGGTCCTGGCCGGGCTCGTCGTCGCCCTGGCCCTGATCCCCGAGGCGATCTCGTTCTCGATCATCGCCGGCGTCGACCCGGCCATCGGTCTGTTCGCCTCCTTCACCATGGCCGTCACGATCTCCGTCGTCGGCGGCCGGCGGGCCATGATCTCGGCGGCCACCGGCGCCGTCGCCCTCGTCACCGCGCCGATGAACCGGGAACACGGACTGGGCTTCCTGGTCGCCACCGTCATCCTGGCCGGTGTCTTCCAAGTGATCCTCGGCGCGGCCGGCGTGGCCAGGCTCATGCGGTTCGTGCCCCGCTCGGTGATGACGGGCTTCGTCAACGCCCTCGCCATCATGATCTTCATGGCCCAGGTGCCGGAGATGCACGACGTGCCGTGGGCGGTCTACCCGCTGATCGTCGCCGGCCTCGCGCTGATGGTCTTCTTCCCGAAGGTCACCCGGGTGGTCCCGGCGCCGCTGGTCTCCATCGTCATCCTTACCGTGATCACGGTGGCCGCCGGCATCGCGGTGCCCACGGTCGGCGACAAGGGCGCCCTGCCGTCCTCCCTGCCCGTGCCGGGCCTGCCGGACGTGCCGTTCACGCTCGACACCCTGACCACCATCGCCCCCTACGCCCTGGCGATGGCGCTGGTGGGCCTGATGGAGTCCCTGATGACCGCCAAACTGGTCGACGACATCACCGACACGCACTCCTCCAAGACGCGCGAGTCCATCGGCCAGGGCATCGCCAACATCGTCACCGGGTTCTTCGGCGGTATGGGCGGCTGCGCCATGATCGGCCAGACGATGATCAACGTGAAGGTGTCCGGAGCCCGTACCCGCCTCTCCACCTTCCTGGCGGGTTCGTTCCTGATGGTGCTCTGCATCGCCTTCGGCCCGGTCGTCTCCGACATCCCCATGGCCGCCCTGGTCGCGGTCATGGTCATGGTCGCCTTCGGCACCTTCGACTGGCACTCCATCGCACCCAGGACGCTGCGGCGGCTGCCCGTCGGGGAGATCGCCGTCATGGTCGTCACGGTGATCGTGGTGGTCGCCACCTCCAACCTGGCCATCGGCGTCGTCGTCGGCACGGTCACCGCGACGGTCGTCTTCGCCCGGCGCGTCGCCCACCTCGCGCGCGTCACGGCCGTCACCGACCCCGACGGGACCACGGTCGTGTACTCCGTGACCGGCGAGCTCTTCTTCGCCTCCTCGAACGACCTCGTGGACCAGTTCGACTACGCCGGTGACCCGAACAAGGTCGTCATCGACCTCTCGGCGGCCCACGTCTGGGACGCCTCCTCCGTCGCGGCCCTGGACGCCATCGAGACGAAGTACGCGCAACGGGGCAAGACGGTGGAGATCATCGGCCTGAACGACCCCAGCGCCGACCTCCACGGCCGGCTCTCCGGCGAACTGTCCGGAAGCCACTGATGCCGGGCCCCGCGCCCGTCCGGCGGTACGTGCGGGCGGGGGTCGTCGCCGCTTTGCTCAGTGGAGTTCCTGGGCCAGCCCGACGATGATGCCTTCCGGGCCGCGGACGTAGCAGAGCAGGTAGCTCTCCTCGAACTGGGCGATCTCGCCGAGGAGTTCGGCGCCGTGGGGCCGCAGGCGGGCCACGGTGTCCTTGAGGTCGTCGACCGCGAACATGACGCGGTGCGTGCCCAGGATGTTGTGCGGCCGGTCGCGCGGCTCGTCGGCGGTCGCGGCGGGGCTGCGGTACTTCGCCAGTTCGAGCCGGCTGTGGCCGTCCGGGGTCCGGACCATCGCGATGTCGCAGGAGACGCCGTCGAGCCCCGTGCACCGGTCGGCGACGATCCCCTCGACCCGCGTCCGGCCCTCCAGCTCCAGACCGAGCTCCTCGAAGAACGCGACAGCGGCCTCCAAGTCCTCGACGACGATGCCGACGTTGTCCATCCGCTGAACCGCCATGATGGTCCCTCTCTTCTTCGTCGCGCAGCCGGTGATGGCCGCTGATGACCCTGGGACGGAGCCGGTGGCACGATCTCGACATCAGCCCCGCGGAATCTCCGAAAATATCCGGAGCGCGCCGGCGCATCGCCGCGACGGGGCCGTGCCGGGGCCTGTCGGGGGTCAGCCGGGGGACCGCTCAGGTCCGCTCTGCGGGCGGTACTCCAGGAGCACGCTCTCCGCGTCGCCGGACACCCGCCGGAAGCCCGCCTTCTGCCAGGCACGGACAGCGCGGACGTTGGCCGCCGCCGGATCGACCGTCACACGCCGCCATCCCAGCGCGGTGCACACATGTCGCACGAGGGCACGGGCCGCGTCCGGCCCGAGGCCCCGGCCCCGCGCGCCGGGGACCAGCACCATGTCGAGCCCGCCCGCGGTGGCGTCCGCGTGCCAGTACTGCGCATAACCGACCGGCGTCTCCGTCTCCTGAGCGACGATCAGGAACGATCCGACCCCGGGCCGACGGCGCCCCACATACTTGGCGGCCACGTCCGCACGCGACAGCCGGACGCCGCCCCAGTGCTCCACGAACCCGGGATCGGCGAACCAGCCGGCCAGCAGCTCCAGGTCGGCCTCGCCGGTCGCTTCCAGGCGTGTCAGGCGCCCGCGGATGACGGCGGGTTTCGGTTCCATCGGCTTCCTCTCGCCTCGGCGGCGCCTTTGTGCGGCCCGGCCGCCGCTCGTACGCCGCCATCTTCTACGCCGGTGGCCGGTCCTGGCGGAGCGGGGCGGTCGTGCTGCCGCGCCACTGACCGAGCGTGGTCCTGCGGGCCGGTCAGGTGGACCGTGAGTCCGGTGCGGCCGGGAGCGAGGCCGGGGCGCAGGACGAGTTCCCGGTCGTAGTCGCCGGACCGTTCGTGGCGGAAGGGCACCGGCCGGGCGTCCGGCAGGGCGCGGATCCGTTCCTTCAGGGCCGCGGCCGTGCGGGCGTACTCCTCCGGCGTCGTGCGATCCGCCCCGTACGTGACGAACGGCGCGAGCGGCGCCATGCCGGTGTACCAGAACGTGCCGTGCAGCAGCGGGAACAGTACGTCGTCGATGTGGCCGTGCAGGCCGCGAGGACCGAAGCCGGACGCGCGGGCGCCGACGGAGGTGACGATCCAGGCGCGCTTTCCGGCCAGGCCGCCGTCCCCGTACCTGCGGGTCCGCCCCGCGTCGTCCTTCACGCCGAAGCCCAGCCCCTGGGTCAGGACCCGGTCGATCCAGCCCTTGAGGATGGCGGGCGGACCGAACCACCACAGCGGGAAGTGGAACACCACGACGTCCGCCCAGGCGAGCTTGGCCTGCTCGGCGCGGATGTCCGCACGCAACGTGCCTTCTTTGTAGGCGTGTTCCTGCTCCGCGCCCACGAACAGCCGGTCGCTGCCGTCGGCGCCCTCGGGGAAGTCGTCGGCGTCGACGACCGCCTTCCACTTCATCGCGTACAGATCGGAGACGACATGTTCGTGGCCCTCCGCATCGAGGCAGCACAGCGCCTCGCGCATCAGGGAACCGTTCAGGGAGCGCTGGTCGGGGTGGGCGAAGATCCAGAGAATGTTCATACCTCCGACCCTGCCCTCGGACCGACCGCGCCGACACTGGCCAGATAGCCACAGCCTGAAGGGATCTGGCCAGCCCACTGGGACCGGCAGCGACTGTGCCGCGGGGCCTCATTTCTTGCCTTGGCCCGCGGTAAACGTGTCCGCGGGGTGAGGGGTCGCGCGCATGTGCGCGTGGGGCCGGGGGAGGGTTCCGCCCTAGAGTGACGAGACGCTCGCCGTCGCCCCTGGCGGTGCCGGGCGGTTCGTGATCGGCGGCTGGGTCGAGGGAGGCTGCTCGTGGCCAATGCTTTTCAGGAGCGCAAGCTCAGGGGGATGTTCACCGCGATCGACGCGGACGGCGACGGCTATCTGCGCGAGGACGATTTCCGGGCGCTCGTCGCCCGCTGGCGGCGGCTGTCGGCGGCGGGGCCCGGGACCGAACTCGGGGCGCGGGTCGAGACGTTGCTGATGGGCTGGTGGGCCGCACTGCTGGAGGTGGGCGACGCCAACGGCGACGGCGGCGTCGACATGAGCGAACTGCTCGCGCTCGTGGACAAGTTGCCCACCATGGTCGCCAGCGTCACGGCGACCGCCGACACCGTCTTCGAGGCCGTGGACGCCAACGGCGACGGGCGCATCAGCGCCGACGAGCACCGGCGTCTCGTGGAGACCTGGAACGGACGGCCCGCCGACGTGGCCGGCGTCTTCGAACTGCTCGACCTGAACGGGGACGGACACCTCAGCCGCGAGGAGTTCGCCACCCTGTGGCGGCAGTTCTGGATCAGCGCCGATCCGGCGGCGCCCGGCAATGTGCTGTGCGGCAGGCTGCCGGCCTGACCGGAGCGGACGGGCCGAGGTCGAGGCGGGCCGGCCGTTGTCTGCTCCGGCTTCGGCACCGGCCCGCCCTCGCCCCGTCTCTGTGACGAAGATGTGAGGATAAAGGAATCACTGCGCAAAGCCGGGGCACACGTCACCTTAGGTGAAGAACGAGGCACCCTGTGTGTGCCGATGGCGTCGAGCCGGGTGACGAGAGCCCGGGGGGCCGCGGCCCCAGGGTGCGGTTGGGGGTATGACGTGCGAGGCAACTGGGGACGTCGACGGGTGCAGAGGGCGGCTCTCGCCCATGCCGCCCACCGCGAGGCGCAGGTACGGACAGCGGCGGACATCGCGATCTCTCGCGCCTGGCGCCGGACACCCAAGGGGCCTGCGCCTGCGCCGTCGTCCCGCGAACCGGTCCTCGTCGCCGACGTGATCTTCGTGGCCTGGGAGCACTTCCGTATCGAGGCGAGCAGGGACGAGGCGGCCGCCGTGCTGCGCCAGCGGTTCCAACTCCGGGCGGGTGCCATGGGGCTGGCCACGGACGCGTTCGACGAGAGCCCCTGCCAGCACTGAACCGGTCCCGCATCAGCCCAGGAACTTGAGGAAACCTTGCCGCGGACCGCAGGTGGGCCCGCTGGTGCTGCGGGTACGGGAGCGGCATGAGCGACGTGGTGCAAGCGGGGTTGTGGGGACTGGTGGCCGGTGCCGCGCTGCTGGTGGGCGCCGGCCTGGGGTACGGGCTGCGGGTGCCGCAGAAGGTGATCGCCACGGTGATGGCGTTCGGCGCGGGGGTGCTGTTGTCGGCGGTCTCGTTCGAACTGGTCGACGAGGCGTACCGGGAGGGCGGGTTGGGTCCGGCGGCGATCGGCACGCTCGGCGGCGCGGGCGCCTACACGCTGGGCAATGTGTGGCTGGCGCGGCGCGGGGCCCGGCACCGCAAGCGGTCGGGGAGCAAGCCCGGGCGCGCGCAGCCGACCGAAGGGGAACAGGGCGGCTCGGGTCTCGCGCTGGCGCTGGGGGCCCTGCTCGACGGCATCCCGGAGTCGGCGGTGATCGGGGTGAGCCTGCTGGACGGCGGGGCGGTGAGCCTGGTGACGGTTGCCGCCGTGTTCATCAGCAACGTGCCCGAGGGGCTGTCCAGTTCGGCGGGGATGAAGCAGGCCGGGCGCGGCCGGGGGTACGTCTTCGGCGTGTGGACCGCCATCGCCGCCGCCAGCACCGTCTCCGCCGTTCTCGGTTACACGGTGATCGGCGCGTTCTCCCCGGCGGTCATCGCGGCCGTCACGGCGGTCGCGGCGGGCGCCATCCTGGCCATGGTGGCCGACACGATGATCCCGGAGGCCTTCGAGGAGGCCCACCTCGCGATAGGGCTGGTGACGGTGAGCGGCTTCCTGGTCTCCTTCGCGCTCTCCCACGCGTGAGGTGCGGCCGCCGCGCGACGGGTGCGCCACCGAGCGCGGCACCGGCCCGGGTGCGCGTCACTGGCGGCTGAGCGCGCGCGTGATGCCGGTGGCGGCCGTGGTGGCCAGGATCCATCCCGCGGCGGTCAGCGCATAGGCGAGCCACTGGCCGGGGCCGCGCGCGGCGAAGGCGGTCTCCTGGCCGAAGGCGGCGAGCGGGACGAGCAGGTCCAGGGTGTAGAACACGGCGTTGAAGGGCGGGGCTTTGCCCGCCTCCAGCGCCGGTGGCCGGTGCGTCTGGAAGAAGAGCGAACCCGCGGCGAGGAGCGCCATCAGCCACAGACCCGCCCGCAGGGGCCGGTATCCGTAACCGACGGTCAGGTCCTGCACGTACCCCCAGAGGCGGGCGGGCGGCGGGAGCAGCGAGCGGCGCCGGCGCTGCTTGGCGAGGAGCACGGTCCGTGCTTCGTCCTCGTGCCCCATCCGCCGGTAGACGGCGGCGAGTTGTTCGTAGGGCTGGGGAAGGTAACCGGCGGCGCTGCGCCGCAGCCAGCCGAGCCGCCGGGCGGCCGGCAGCGGGGTGGCGAGGGCGTCATAGCTGGTCTCCGCCAGGCGGAGGTCGGCGGGCCAGGTGGCGGCGGTGTCGTAGACGGTGCCCAGCTGGGCACCGGAGGCGTCGACGGTCCCGCCGACCGGCGTCCGGGTGCGCAGATCGGTCTCCCGGGCCTGGACCAGGCGCAGGGAGAGCGCGGTGGCCCCGGGCCGGTCGAGCGCGGCGTCCCGGAAGCTGAGCTGTGTGCCGATACGGGCGCCGTCGAGCAGGACGCCACCGGTGACGGTCAGGCCCTGGCCGAGGTCGACATTGCGGGCGACGCCGATGTCGACGGCTTCGAGCGCGATGTCGTCGCCGTTGTCCAGGCGGGCGCCGCAGAAGCCGACCGCCGCGCCGACGGTGGCGCCGGAGAGAATGATCCGGCCCTCGGCCGTGAAGCCCGGGTGGAAGGTGAAGTCCTCGGTGATCTGGGCGTGGTAGGCGTCCAGGGCGTGGCCGCCCGGGTTGCGCAGCGAGGCACCCTCCAGGTCGAACTCGCCCGCGACGACGGCACCCGTCACCCGGAAGGTGCCCCGCACGGCGAGGTTCGTGCACAGCACGTCGCCGCCCACGCCGAGGCGGGCGGCGGAGACGGCCTCCGTCCCGGGCGCGGTGACCACGGTGTCACGCAGGTCCCAGGTGCTGTGGATCTGCGCCCGGTCGAGGACGAGGGGCCCGCTCAGCCGGGAGCGCGACAGATCCAGCCGGCCGCCGATCTCGGCCGAACCGGCGTCGAGACCGGGCAGGGCGCAGCCCGTGAGGGCGAGATCGCGCACCCGGGCGCCGTGCAGCAAGGGCACGGCGTCGAAGCGGCAGCCGTCCAGGACGATCGGGACCGTGAGGTCGCTGAAGCGCAGGTCGAGGGAGCCCGTGACGGTGCAGCCGGTCAGGTGCAGCGCCGGACGGTCACCCGGACCGGGCTCGGGGCCGGCCCCGAGCAGCAGGGCCGCGAGAACCTCGGCGCGTACGGTGGCCTGCGCCGACGCGGCGTCGCTGACGTCGACGCGCGCGCCGCGGGCGAAGCAGCGCCACAACAGGCGTTCGGCGGGCAGCAGTTCGTCGAGGCGCATGATCACCGATCATCGCGGTGCGGGACCGCCCGGACAAGCCCCGACGCGGGCTCGCGGAGCGCCCCGCGGCCCGTCGTGCCCGGCGCGGCGGCGTTCAGCGCTTGATGCCGACGCCCGCCAGCAGGCTGATCTCGGCGTCCGCGATGTCCTCGGCGTCGGCGGGGTCGGCGGGGCGCCAGCGGTGACAGCAGCAGATGCCGGGCTCTATCAGGTCGAGCCCGTCGAAGAACCGGCGCACGTCGCCGTGCGAGCGGAACTGCACCGGAGTCCCGGACCCGGTGTAGGCCTTCGCGACGTTGTTCCAGGTCTCGGGGTCGAAGTCGGGCGTGCAGTGGTTCATCGCCAGGGCGCTGCCCGCCGGGAGCGGTTCGAGCAGCCGCCGCACGATCGCGTACGGGTCGTGCGGGTCGGTGACGAAGTGCATCAGCGCGTTCAGGGACAGGGCGATGGGCTGGTCGAAGTCGAGGATCTCGGAGTCCTGCACCGCGGTCATCAGCGCGTCGGGGTCGGTGACATCGGCCTCGATGTAGGCCGTGCGGCCCTGCGTCGTGCTGCGCATCAAACGCTCGGCGCACTTGAGCACCAGGGGGTCGTTGTCGGCGTACACGACACGGGCGTCGACCGCGACGGACTGGGCGACCTGGTGCAGGTTGGGCTCGGTCGGGATGCCCGTGCCGATGTCGAGCCACTGGCGGATGCCGTGCTCCTGGGCCAGCACGCGGGTGGCGCGGTGCATGAACGCCCGGTTCTCCCGTGCGGTCAGCGGGAGGCCGGGGTGGGCCTTGGCGGCGACCAGGGCCGCCTCCTTGTCGATCTCGAAGTGGTCCTTGCCTCCGAGGAAGTAGTCGTACATCCGGGCCGAGTGCGCCTTGCTCGTGTCGAGGTCCCGGCCGGCCTGCCTGGTGGTCATGTCTGCCCTTTCGTGCGTGCGTCTGCCGGCCCGCGGGCCGGGGTCGGAGCCGGGCGTCCGGTCCTGCCCGGACGCCCGTCGCCGGTTCATCCGGTGGTCAGGTGGTCCGCCAGGCCCTCCTTGACGCCGCGCAGGAACGCGGCGATCTCCTCGCGTGCGTAGATCAGTGCCGGTCCGGCGGGATCGGTCGACTGCCGCAGGGCCACGCGGCCGTCGGCGAGCTTCTTCGTCTCGACGCACTGCCCGCCGTTCGGCCCGCTCCAGGGGCGCTCCCACCCCTGGTCCCCCAGGTCGCGGGCGGGCATCCCGTTGTAGACGCCCTCGTCGGTGACCGTCACGAGTACTCCTTGCGCATACGTTTCAGAAGTGCCCTGCTGTCCTCGGACGACGTCATCAGCGCCATCCGGGAATGAGCCTCGAGGTGGGCCACGACGTCCGCGCGCTGGTCCAGATAGACGGACGCGGACAGCAGTTCGCTGTAAACGATGTCGGGCAACTCGGGTTCCTCGAACCTGAAGTACGTGAACGGGGCGCACGCCCCGATGTGCGCGCCCGCGGAGAAGGGCACGATGTCGACGCTGATGTGCGCCAATTCGGTCACCTCGAGAAGGTGGTCGATCTGGTCCCGCATCACCTCGGCGCTGCCCACCTGCCGGTGCAGGACGGCTTCCTCCATGACCACCCACAGCGTCGGGGCGTCCTCGCGCCGCAGGAGGTTCTGCCGGTGCAGACGCAGCTCCACGCGGCGGGTGAGCTCCTCCTCGCTGCCGTGCGGCAGTCCGCCGCGCAGTACGGCGCGGGCGTAGGCCGGGGTCTGGAGGAGGCCGGTTATGTACTGGGGTTCGTAGGTGCGCAGGGTCTTGGCACCGGTCTCCAGGCTGACATAGGCGGTGAACCAGCTCGGGACGGCGTCGCGGTAGGAATGCCACCAGCCCGGCTGGTTGGCCTGCTCGGCCAGGTCGACGAACTCGTCGATCTCCCGGCGGTCCGCGCCGTAGGTCTCCAGGAGCTTCTCCACATAGAGAGGCTTGAGGGCGACCTCGGCCTTTTCCAGCGGTCGGATCGTGAGGGTCTTCACGCGCAGGGCTCTGGCCGCGTCCTCCAGCGAGGCACCGGCGCCGAGCCGCATGTCCTGCAGCCGACGGCCGAGGATCATGCGCAGAACCGTCGGCGCACTGGTGCCGGACCGGGCTTCGCTCACGCCCTACCTCCCCTGAGGGTTTCTCAACAGCGCCATTCTGACAGTGACTTGAAGACGACGCCAGAGTGATACCCACGTGCTGAAATTATCAGAGAGTCGGTTGCAGCGTGCGGTGATCACGCGCATAGTTCGGCATATGCGCGGTCACGTCGCAGCCCTGACGCACCGTCCGGCCTCCGCCGGACGCGACCCGCTGACGCCGTCGTCGGCACCCTGCCCCGGGGCGCCGGACCGGCTTCGCACCCCGTACCGCCCGCGCTCCGCCCCCGCCCCGACCCCCACCCCGCGCCTGCTCCGCGCCAGGCCCTGGAAGGCGACCCCCGTGACTCTGTCCCCGCCCTCGACCCCGGCTCCCGCCTCAGCCGAGACCGCGCCGCGTCGGGAGTGCTGGTTCGGCCTGCCGGCCGTGCGCGCCAGCGCGAGATCCGCCCGCGACACGGTCCGCGACCGGCTCCGCGCCTGGCAGGTGCCCGGCGACACCTGCTGCGACGCGGTGCTGCTGGTCTCCGAGCTGACCACGAACGCGGTGCTGCACACCGGCAGCGAACGGGTCCTGTGCGGCCTCACGCTGACCGGCGGCGAGCAGCGGCTGCGGATCGAGCTGCACGACGACGGCCGCGCCCTGGTCCCGCCGCCCGAGCGGCACGCCGCCCCTTTCGCGGAGGGCGGGCGCGGCCTGGTCCTCATCCAGCAGCTCGCCGACCGGTGGGGCTCCGCACGTTCTACGCGGGTCGACGGCAAGGTCGTCTGGGCCGAGTTGACGACCTGTCCCTGACCACCGGCGCCCGGCCCGGCCCCGCGCACCCCCTTCACGCGGCGAGGACCGCTCCTCGATCCCCCCAGAGAAGGCAGCCATGACTCCCCACGGCGAAACCCCGTCCCCCGTCGTGCTGTACGTGTGCGCCGACCGGACCCCGGGCGCACACGGGAGCGCCACGCAGTGCGCGCGGGCGGAGGGCCACGCCTTCGCCCGGGAGCAGGGGCTGACGATCGCCGAGGTCGTCACGGACACGTACGGCGAGCCCGACCCGGCCCGGCGCAGCGGGTGGCGGCGCGTACGCCAGCTCGTCCAGACCGGCCACGTCGCCGCGGTGCTCGTCCGCTGGCCCAGCGCGATAGCCCCGGAGTCGGCGCACGATCTCCGCCACCGCGAGACGGCCTGGCTCCGCCACCGGGGCGTCCGCGTCCGCTACACCTGGGCGCCTCTGTCGTCACGGGGCGACGAAGCGGGGTGACTGCGGCTCGCGGGTACGGGAGGGGCGTGCCGGGGGCGCCGGTCGGCCACCGCCCGTGCGCACCTCTCGTCCGGCGATACGCTCGCTCGGCAAGGTGATCCGTACGACGGGGACCGGGAGCCT
The DNA here is from genome assembly GCF_040611655.1 of Streptomyces sp. NPDC006552. NCBI lineage: Bacteria > Bacillati > Actinomycetota > Actinomycetes > Kitasatosporales > Streptomycetaceae > Streptomyces > Streptomyces sp. NPDC006552. The sequence continues at coordinate 109,463 of NZ_JBEXOS010000007.1, read as the reverse complement.
GGACGGACGACCAGGCCGAGCCGGAGACGGTGTGCTGCTTTCCGGCCTCGGTGTCGCGCTCCACCCAGCAGGTACGCGCGACGTGACGTCGCGAAGGTTCCGAGCCCGGGGGGGTTCAGGTGTTCGAAGGATTCGAGACAGCGCAGATCGATGTCGGAGAGGCGTCGGCCTTCGTCCGGTACGGGGGCGACGGGCCGCCCGTGGTGCTCCTGCACGGCCACCCCCGCACCTCGGCGACGTGGCACCGCGTCGCTCCGCTGCTCGTGCGGGCCGGCCACACCGTGATCTGCCCGGACCTGAGGGGGTACGGGCGCTCCCGGGGACCGGCCTTCACCGCGGACCATGCGGGCTACTCCAAGCGCGCCGTCGCCGCGGACGTGGTGGCCGTGGCGCGCCACCTCGGGCACGACCGGTTCGCGCTGGTGGGGCACGACCGCGGCGGCGCCGTGGCGCTGCGTCTGACGCTCGACCGTCCGGAGACGGTCACGCGGGTGGTGTTCGCCGACGCGCTGCCCGTGACGGAGCATCTGTCGCGGATCACCGCCGAGTTCGCCACGCAGTGGTGGCACTGGTTCTTCTTCGCTCAGCCGGACATCCCCGAGCGGGTCATCAACGCCGACCCCGACAGCTGGTACCACGGCGACCCGGAGGTGATGGGCGCGGAGAACTACGAGGAGTGGCGGCGGGCGACCCGCGACCCCGACGTGGTCCGGGCGATGCTGGAGGACTACCGCGCCGGTCTCACCGTCGACCGCCGGCACGAGGAGGCCGACCGCGCCGCCGGGACGCGGATCACCTGCCCGACGCTGGCTCTGTGGTCGCTCAAGGACGACCTGGAGGACCTCTACGGCGACCCCCGGGAGATCTGGCGGCGCTGGGCCGACGATGTCCGGGGCCACGGGATCGATGCCGGTCACCACGTGGCGGAACTCGCACCCGAGGAACTGGCGTCGGCCGTCAGCGGCTTCCTCCAGGACCGGCCGGGCGACCAGGCGACGTAGCGCGCGGAAGCGTCGCGCGCGCCGGCCGGGAGCCACCGGCGGCCGTGCACCGTCGACCCCGCGTGCGTCGGCTCGTACCGCGCGACAGCGGTGACCGCCCGGATCCGACGGCGCGGCGGACGCCGGCCGGCGACGTCCGCTCTCCGGGCAATGCCCCCCAGGCAATGCTCTCCGGGAGCGCAAGGGTGACGTCGGCAACCTGCCAGCACCCGGCCCCCACGCCCTGTTGGACTGACTCCGCAACGGAGCTCTCCTCACAGGACGGAACCCATGGTCTCGACAACCACTGCCGCGGACGCCGGCGGAACCGGCACCCCACCCCGCGCGGCCCGGGGCGGATGGCCGGCCGTGATCGCGGTGACGCTGGGCATCTTCTGCATCGTCACGAGCGAGATCATGCCGATCGGGCTGCTCACCTCGATCGGATCGAGCTTCACCGTCTCCGACGGGACGGCCGGGCTCATGATGACCATGCCGGGGCTCCTCGCGGCGATCGCGGCACCGGTCATGACGGTGGCCACGGCGCGTGTCGACCGCCGGCGCATGCTGGGGGTGTTCCTGCTCCTGCTGGCGCTCGCCGACTTCCTCGCCGCCGCCGCGCCGGCGTACTGGCTGGTGCTCGTCTCCCGCGTCGCCGTCGGCATCGTGATCGGCGGCTTCTGGTCGATCGGCGCTGCCCTGGCGGAACGGCTGGTCCCCCCGGCGTCGGCCGGACGGGCCACCGCCGTCATCTTCTCCGCCGTCCCGCTGGGCTCCGTGCTGGGCGTCCCGGCGGGCACCTTCATCGGCGAACTCGCGGGCTGGCGCGTGACGTTCGTCGTCATCGGCGGCCTGACGGCGGTCGCGCTGGCCCTGCTGTGGCTGGTGCTCCCACCGCTCCCGCCCGTCCGGGCCACGCGGCTGCGTGTGCTGCGGGACATGGTGCGCGGCACGCACACCCGCTTCGCTCTCCTGCTGACGTTCCTCGTCGTGCTGGCCCATTTCGGGGCCTACACCTATGTGACCCCGTTCCTGGAGCGCGTCACCCACGCGAGCGCCGGTTCGGTCACCGTGTTCCTGCTGGTCTTCGGCGCGGCGGGGGTCGTCGGCAACTTCGCCGGCGGCGCCGCCGTCACGCGTGGGCCGCGGGCCGCTCTCGGCGTCGCCGCCGGGTCGATCGCCGTGGCCACGCTCCTGCTCCCGGTCCTGGGGGGCCGCGAGACCGGCGCCGTGGCGCTGCTGATCGTGTGGGGCGCCGCGTACGGGGCGGTGCCCGTCGCGTCCCAGACCTGGTTCGCCAAGGCGGCCCCGCACACACCGGAGGCGGCCACCGTGCTGTTCACCGCGTCGTTCCAGGCGACGCTCTCCCTCGGCGCGCTGCTCGGCGGCGTGACGGTGGACCGCACCTCACCGACCACCGTGATGACACTCGGCGGCACCACAGCGGCTCTCGCGATCATGGTGGTGTGGGCACACTTCCTGCGCCGACAGCCGTGGCCGGAGCCGAACCGGGTGTGAGCAGGGCGCGTTCCTGAGCTGCGTGGCGGCCCCGCACCGCGGAATGCGAACCCTCACCCCCGAGACCGTCCGACGGCTCTGTGCGCGTCCGACCGCCACCGGACGGCCGCCGCCCGCACCCCGCTCGGCCCGTCCGTTGTGACCCGGCACAACACCGTTCCGTCCCTGCTGTGCGGACGCCGCCGAAACCGCCGTGTCCGCTGTACGCACCGCCGGGCGGCTGGTGGCATGCCCGGCATGTCTTTCGTGACGTCTTCACCTGCGGCCCCGGGCGCCCGCACAGGCCGCGGGCCGATCGGCGTGCCGGAGCAGCGCCCGTGAGCGGCGGCGACGGGCAGTCGCTCGCCGTCGTGGTCTTCCTCGGATTCGTCGCCGTGTCGTTGCTGCTGTGCGGGCTCGCGGCGGCCGACGTGGACGACGCCGAGCACTTCTACGCGGGCGGCAGCGCCGCGTTCGGCCCCGTCGGCGGCGGACTGGCCATCGCCGGTGACTACATCTCCGCGGCCACCCTGCTGAGCACCACGGGAGCCGTCGCCCTCGACGGCGCCGACGGCATGCTCTTCGCCGGCGCCACCGTGCTCTCGCTCTACCTCGTCATGCGTATTGCGGGTGAACCGCTGCGCGGCGCGGGGGTGTTCACCCTGGGTGACCTCCTCGCCCAGCGACTGGGCGATCCGTCCGTGCGCCGGGCGCTCGGCATCGCGAGCCTGGTCGTCCTCACACCACTGCTCCTCGTGCAACTCACCACGACCGGACGCATCATGGTCGCCATGTTCGACCTCGGTGAGGGCGCCCTCATCGGGTGCACGATCACCGGCGGGGCCCTCATGATCTGCTATGCCGCGTTCGGGGGGATGCGGGGCGTCGGCTACGTACAGATCCTGAAGGTCGGGGTGGCCCTCGTCGCCCTGCTGATCCTGGCCGGCATCATCCTCGCCCGGTACGGATGGTCGCCCCTGGCCCTCTTCGACGCCGCCCGCCACCGGTCAGGAGCCGGCGGCGGCTACGCCCGTCCGGGCCTGCACTTCGGCCCCTCCCTGGCCGGCCGCCTCGACTTGATCGGTTTCCAGGCCACCCTGGTGGTCGGGGCCGCCTGCCTGCCGCACCTCACCATGCGCCTGCACCCGCTCCGCGACGCCCGGACCGCCCGGCGGGCCGTCGGGTGGGCGGTGGGGCCCGTCGCGCTGGTCTGCGCCGGTGTGGTGGTGGCCGGGCTCGGGGCCTGCGCCCTGATCGGCCGGGACGCGATACGGGCCGCGGACCCCGGGGGAGCGACCGCCCTGCTCATGGTGACGGGGGCGCTGGACCCCGTCGCCGGCGGCGCGCGGCACAGCATGCTCTTCTCGATCGTCGCGTGCGCCGTCTTCGCGACGACTCTCGCCGCGGTGGCGGGCATCACGCTGGCCGCCGCCTCCAGCATCGTCCGCGACCTCAGGGCCCGGGCCGTGCCGTGCGCCGCAGGCCGGTCGGCGGCCGGGGAGATCCGCCGGGCGCGGGTGGGCATCGTGCTGGTGGGCGTCGTCACCGTCGCGGCGGCGGCCGTCCTCGCGGACCGCGGCCGCCTGACGATGATCTCGCTGTCGTTCACCGTCGCGGCCTCGGTGCTCGCACCGATCCTGCTGTACACGCTCTTCCTGCCGGGACACTCGGCCACCGGGGTGCGGTGCACGGTCTACGGGACCCTGCCGCTCATCGTCGTGCTGATGGGCGGCTCCCCGGCCGTCACGGGTTCGCCCGTCGCCGTCTTCCCCGGCCACGACCTCCACTGGTTCCCGCTCCAGACACCCGGCCTGATCACCATCCCCGCCGGGTTCCTGCTCGGACTCGTCGGCCGGACCCGCGCGGGGGCGACGCGCCGGCATGCCGGGCAGGGCTCGGCGAAGCGGACCGTGCCCGCTGTGCCGCTACGCCCGCGGAGGCGTGATCCCGTGGGCCGCACGCAGGCGGGCAGTTCGGAGAACGGGCCCGAGAGGCACTGAGGGCGCCGGACCACGACCGACGCGGCCGCCCGGGTTGCCGGAACGGGCTCGCGCTGCCATTGCACTGCGCAAGTGTGGGGTGGCCGGGGCGTTGTACCGGGCGCGCATCCGGCGAGCTGGTACGGCTGACCCGCCGCGGAGCGGCAAGCGTACGCCGAGACGCTGAACAAGTTCCCCCGGGGACACGGGCGTTGAGGACCGTTCCGCGGCGTGCGATCCGCTGCCCCGGGTCACGTGACCGAGACGGCGAAGACCGGGGCGCGGTGCAGGCGCGGACGGGACGGGGTAGACCTGTGGCATGCCCAGGAACGCTGCTCCGGCCGAGCGCAGGCACGACGTGGATGCGGTGCGCCGCGCGGTGCCGACGGCATCCCGGGTGCCGGCCGGCCGGGGCGACGTCAGGCCGGCGGGCTGACGTGGCGCGGACGGGCGTCGGCCAGGACCGGACCCGCCTGGTGGTCGTGCGCGGCAACTCGGCATCCGGCAAGTCCTCGGTCGCCGCCGGCCTGCGCGCACGCTTCGGCCGGGGCATCGCGCTGGTCGCCCAGGACAACCTGCGCCGCACCGTCCTGCGCGAGCGGGACCTGCCCGGCGGCAAGAACATCGGGTTGATCGACACCGTCGCCCGCTACGCCCTCGACGCCGGCTATCACGTGGTCGTGGAGGGAATCATGTACGCGGACCGCTACGGCGACATGCTGCTCGGGCTGGTCGCCGACCACCGCGGCGTCTCCCGCTGCTACTACCTCGACGTCCCCTACGCGCAGACACTGGAACGGCACGCCTCGAAGCCGGACCCGGAACTGCTCGCCCAGGTCACTCAGGAGCACCTGCGGAGCTGGTACCGCGAACGCGACGTGCTGCCGGGCGCGCTGGAGACGGTGATCGGCGCGGACAGTTCGCTGGAGGACACGGTGTCCCGCGTCATGCGGGACACCGGCCTGGACCGACTGCCGCCTGCGAGTGAGCAGTTGGCGACCTGACCTACCGGGCGGCACGGGCCGTCGGCGGCGCGCGTGGATACTGGGGCGGTGTTCTCCGACGCCGATGCCGCCGCCCTGTACGACGTGTTGAATCCGTGGGACCCCGAGCGGTGGCCCGGTGACCGCTTCTACGACGGGCTGGTGGCCGGGGCGCACTCGGTCCTCGACGCCGGCTGCGGGACCGGGTCCATGTTGCGTCGCGCGCGCGAAGGCGGGCACGCCGGACGCCTGACCGGAATCGAGCCGAACCGTGCCGCGCTGGCGCGTGCCCGCCGGCGCGCCGACATCGAGTGGGTCGAGGGCACCGCGGCGGACGCCGGGTGGAAGTCCGAGTTCGACCTCGTGACGATGGTCAGCCACGCGTTCCAATGCCTCGTCACCGACGCCGAGTTGCGTCGTTCGCTCGCGGCGATCCATGCCGCGCTGCGCGACGGCGGCCGCTTCGCCTTCGAGACCCGCCACCCGCAGGCGCGGGCCTGGGAGGAGTGGCGTCCCGCGAACGCGACCGACGTCACCGACGCGTCCGGCCGTACCCTGCGCGTGTGGCACGAGACCGAGTCCGTCGCCGGCGACGTGGTCACGTTCTCCGAGACGATCGCCGAGCCCGACGGCACCGTGCTGCGCGTCGACCGCACGCGTCTGCGCTTCCTCGGCGCCGCCGCACTCGACGCGTTCCTGGCCGAGGCGGGCTTCGCGGTCGAGGCGCGCTACGGGGACTGGGAGCGCGGCCCCGTCACGCGTACGAGCCGGGAGATCGTCACCCTCGCCCGCCGAGCGTAGCCCCGCCCGCCTCCGGAGCCACGCACCGGTGCGAAAAGCTGTTGCCCGGGCCGGAGTTCAGGTGATGGGGTGGTGCGGTGAGTGACCACGATGTTGCCGCGGCCCTGCGGCCGCGCACCCTGGAATGGGCCGGCCGGTATCTGGAGACCGGGGAGCGGATCGTCAGAGCCGAGACGCTGCACGGCGGCATCACGGCCGAAGTGCGCCGGCTGACCATCAGTACGCGGGACGGAGGCAGCCGTGACCTGGTGCTGCGGACCTTCGTCGACGCGGAGCACGCCGAGGAGGGGTTGCTCAGAGAGGCCGAGACCCTGACGCTGCTCACCAAGACCCGTGTGCCGGCCCCGGAACTGGTGGCGGTGGACCCGAGCGCAGCACACTGCGAGTACCCGTCGCTCCTCATGACACATCTCGCGGGCCGCCCCCTCCTCGACGACGCGGGAGTGGCGGCGCGCATCCCGCTGCTGGCGCGTCACCTCGTGGCGATCCACGACGTGCGCCCCGCCCGGCGTCCCGCCAGATACGTGACGTGGACGACCGCCGACACGGTCGTGACGCCGAGAGGCGCGGATCCGGCCACCTGGGCGGCGGCCGTCGATCTGATCCGCGCCCCCGACCCCGCCTGTCAAGGGCGCTTCCTGCACCGGGACTTCCACCCCGGCAACGTACTGTTCGACGGTGCGCAGGCAGGCTCGCAGCCCCTCCGCCTCACCGGTGTCGTCGACTGGGTGGGGGCCAGCTGGGGGCCCGCGGACCTCGATGTGGCGCACTGCTGCACCAACTTGGCGCTGCTGCACGGCCCGGCCTGGGGTCTGCGGTTCGCGCGGGCCTACGAGGAAGCGGGCGGGGAACTGGCCGCGGCCGCGGACGAGCGGCGGTACTGGCTGGTGCGGGACGCGCTGGCGTTCTCCGAGGACGTACGGCTGGTGGTGCCGGCGTGGCGCAAGGCGGGGCGGCCGGAGCTGACCGCAGAGGGCGTGGAGGAGCGGTTGGCCGCTTACGTTGCCGCACTACTGGAGGCGCGGGGCTGAGCCGAATCGGTCACGCAGCACAGCGCACAGCCCTATCGGATCGGTTACGCCGTGAAGAACGCGCTCAGTGCGCGGGCGATGGGCCCGGGCGCGTTCTCCGTCGGGATGTGGTCCGCACCCGGTACGCGCACGAGCGTGGCATGCGGCATCTCGGCGGTGAACCGCTCGGCGTATGGTGGCCGGCACCGACGACCCCTACTGCACTCCTGAGACGGCCGCCGAATTCGCCGCCGCGTGGACGGCGCAGTGGCACCTGGTGGAGGAGGGCGGACACCTCAACTCCGCCAGTGACCTCTGCGATTGACCCGGGGGCCGTGACCTCCTGCACGCGCTGCTTCGGACCTGACCCCGCCGCACCTCATGGCCCCTGCGACGCCTCTGGCGGCCCCGGCAGCATCGGACGCATGAAGGTGCGCTCGTAGCGCAGCACGCACCCGCTCTCGTCCCGGATGGCGTCGGCCGCCACGAAATCGGGGTCGGTGCCGAAGAGGGACCGGTACTCCTCGTACGCGGCGAGGCTGGGGAAGCTGAACAGGGCGAGTGCCTTGTCGCTTGCGCCCTCCCCGGGCAGGAAGTACCCATGGTGCCGGCCACCGTGCCGGTCCACCAGCTCCATCCACCGCCGCCCGAAGGCTTCGAAGGCCTCGATCCGCGCCGGATCGATCACGTACTCGACCACGCAAGTAATCACGGCCCGAGCGTACGGGGGCGAGGCGCGGGCCGTGCGCGGGACCGAGCGGCACATGGTGCGGAGCCGGCCGCCCTCAGCGGAGGGTACGCATCAGGTAACTGACCTTGATGCGCAGGGCGTACGGGTCGATCGGCTTGGTCAGGACGTCGGCGACCCCGGCCCGCAGGGCGTCGGCGGCGAGTTGGGCGTCGAGCCGTATGCCGGTGACCAGCAGGACGGGGATGTGGCGGGTCTGTTCGAGACGGTACAGATAGCGGGCCACGTCCAGACCGCTCACGACCGGCATGCGGACATCCATGACCAGCAGGCCGATCCCGCCCTTGAGTACGGCCTTCAGGGCTTGCGTACCGTCGGCCGCGCGGACGAGGGGATGCCCGAGCGGGCCCAGGGCGCCTTCGAGGGCGGCGAGCGTGTCCTCGTGATCGTCGACCAGCAGGATCACCGGCTTCTGCGCCATGCGCGGGCCTCACCCTCGTGCGTCGTAGCTCCCTGCGATGTTCCAGAGTAGGAGCACTTCGGCCGCCCAACTGCCGTGCGCTGCGCGCAAAGCGCGGCGTAGGACGCGTCAGGGGCGCACGGTCTGGGGCACGGCGGCGTCCAGGTCCGCCGGCGAGCCCCGCATGACCGTGCGGACGGGGTCGGCCAGGTGCCGTACCGGCCGCGGTGAGCGGGTGCGCGGCGCCCTCGGGCGCGTAGCGCGTGCGGATGAGCCGGGCGGGCTTGCCGCCGACGACCCCGTGGTCGGCTCCGACGGCGGTGACCACGGCGCCGGCGGCGCTCTCCCATTAGCCGGTACTGCTGCGCGCCTACTCTGATCCGGGCCTGCCGGAGCGGTCCGCGGGGGCGTTCTCCGCTGCGCTGACCCGCGACTCGCCCCACCGAACCGGTACACATCCTGGGTGCTCAAGCCGGGCATCCAGGGCACTCGCTGCCAGGAACCGAGCGGGGAACTCGCCGCCCACGCACGTCAGAGCTTCACCACGCTGAAAAAGGAACAGGCCCGATTGCTGGGCCAACGGCAGGGGGGAACCCCTGCGGCGCCAACGGAAACAGGCCGACGGAAATACGCGGTGGAGCCCGGACGCCGCGCACGGCAGAGTGGGTGGGATGGTGAGTGAACCCCGGGCCCGCGCCCTGAGATGGGCAGATGTGGATCCGGTTCTCCATCCGTTCGAGATGGACGACGAAGCGGCGGAGGCGCTGGTGAGCCGCGTCGCACCCCTGCTCCCCGGTGCTGGAGTCGGTCGCGAGGATCACCGGCCTTCGCTGGATCCTGTCACCGAGTTCCTGATGGGCCGGTACGGCCGATGGGCCTGCGGATGGAACTGGTCGGTCGGTGAGGGTGACGTCGACGGAGGCGTTGTCGAGGTCTGGTGCTGCGCGTCCCACTCCGTGACGACCCCGGACGCGACTGCCCCGTTGGTCGTCGCGGCGCTTCAGGAATGGCGTGGCTGGCTCGAGGACCTGGCGGAGCGGTTCGCGGCCCTGGCCCCGCCGGAGAACACCGAGGTGTCTTCCGTGGACCTCTGGTACTGGGAGCGGGCGTGCACGCGCCTGGTCACCGTGGTGGCCGACCGCACCCAGGCCGAGAGCGGTTGGTACGGGCACTGCCTGCAAGTCCTGCGATGGTTCCTCGCCTTCAACGGCATCGACGAGGACCAGGCCGAGGAGATCGTCAAGAACGCGGTCGGCGGCCGGTTCGACAGCTGGATCGCGCCTGACGTTCCGGTAACCGACGCGGTGAGCTCGCGGTTCGCCAGGGGCGTGGGCGGCATCCGATGACCGCCCCGCCTGACCGGCCGAAGGACAGTCTTGCCGACTGGTTGCGCATCCGGCCGAAGATCTGCTGGCCGCCCTGGCGCGCCGCGCGCCGCGTCCCGGCCGCACCGGCCCGCGACGGCTTCCGGGAGTTCTTCGAGGCAACGCGAGGCGGCCGTGACAGCGAGGGAACCGCGCGCGTCCTGACCGCCCTTGAGCTGGCCGTCGCCGACGCTGAGCAGAACAGGCCGCTGACCTTCGCCCTCCTGACGACGTGGCAACGGGCTGTGCTGGGCCAAGACCTGGTCGGTTTCCGCACGATGCCGGCCTTCGCGAAGGGCGGACGGGAGCGCTACGGCCTTGCCCCCGATACGCGGGCGCAGTTGGAGCACTGTCTGTCCGAGAGCCCGCAACCTGATCCGCCCCTCCCGTCCCGCGCTGCCCGGACCTACCTCGACATCCTCTTCTTCCACCCGTTCGAGGACGGCAACGCCCGCGCGGCGACACTGGCGCTGGCCTTCGTCCTGGCACGCGAAGGCGTCCTTCTCGACCAGGTCCACCCGTTGCAGACCACCCGCTGGGCCGACGACGCGGAAGGCGCCGCCGATCTGGCAGTGCTGCTCGGAATCCTGATCACTACTGCGCCCGCGTGCACGTCCACCACTCGACCGCGGCCGGTCCGGCACGGCCGCCCTGGACTGCCTGCTCAGCAGTGACGGTCGTCGAGTGCTTCGTCGACGTTCCACAGGACGGGCATGGCGCCGACGGGCTCGAACCGGATCTGCGGGTCATTGCTCTGGATCAGTCCGACTCGACGCCGGGCCGAGCGGTCGTGGCGGTCGGTTCCGGACTCCGCTCCGTGCCGCTCCGGTAGGCGTCGAGGAAACGGAGGAACTCCTCCACCGGAGTCGCGCCGTCGGAGGTGTGGCGCTCGATCTCAGCTGCCAGGTGAGGGAGTTGGCCATACCGTTCTGCTCATGGAGCCGGCGGCCGGGACGCTGGCGTCGGGAGACGGAACGAGTCCGAGCGGATCACGGTGCCGCCGGTCCCAGTGACTCCGGTCGTCACCATCAGCGGCCGGCGTTCGGGACGGCTGCCGGTGGCCGGACTGATTGCGATGCGGCCGGGTTCCCGGACCCGGCTCTGTCACCGTCTGCGGACCCACCCTGCGGGGAAAGGCGCACGTCCCAGCACGGGTGAGCAGGACTTCATCGCGCTGATCGACGGCATCCGTCAGCTGGTCGGGGCGCCGATCGTGCTGGTCCGGGACCGCCTGAACACCCACGTCTCCCGCAGGACGCGGGAACTCGTCGCCGAGCGGGCGTGGCTGACGGTGTTCCTGCTGCCCGGCTGCCCGCCTACTCACCCGACCTCAACCCGCTCGAATGGGTAGGGGCCCACGCCCTCGACGGCTTCATAGCCGGCACCGGCCTGACCCTCAACGACCTACCGTCACCCTGACGAGGTGCAATCAGTCATCGCACAGGACGGCGCGAAGGGCCGGTCTTCGCTCCCCGGCGGGGGCGGAGACTGCCCCGACCTGTAGCGTGGCGACCTTCGGGCGGCGTAGGCCCTCGGAGTCGCAAAGGTGAATCCCCATGACGATCGACGAGCTGCCCGTCGCGTGGAGGCTGTCCCCCGAGGACGTTCAGGCGGGGTGGCGTGCGCTGTGGTGGACCGTGGGACCGGACGGCGAACTCGCCGTGATGCTGGTCCAGTGCCGCTACCTGAGCCGCGACAAGTATCCCCGCGGGTGGATCGGATGGCGTCCCGAGACGCCGTTCGACGGGGAGCTGGTCATCACCTCCGGGCAGGAGCAGCGGCGGATCCCGGTCGAAGGGATCGAGATGTGGCCCAGCCATCTGGCCCTGCTCCCGGGGTCCCGGTTCCTGCTGGCATCGGGCCGCACCTACCGGGACGCGGAGGGAGCCTGGCGGGAGAACGCCGTCGTGTACTCCCCCGAGGGCCGGCCGGAGGGTGCCTTCTGCCTCGGTGACGACATCCCGGCCCTGGTCAGCGACCGCAGCGGGGGTATCTGGACCGCCTATGGCGACGAGGGCATCTACGGCGGCCACCCGGAGTCCGCGGCCGGCCTGGCGGGCTGGAACACCCGGGGTGTCGCGACGTGGGCGCCGAAGGGGAGACTTCCCGCCTGGCCGCTGGAGGGTTGCACGGCTGCCACGGACGGCGAGTCGGTGTGGCTGGTCTGGTACAGCCCCAAAGGCACCTTCCTCACCCGGATCACACCCTCCACCGGCGAAGTCGCGAGCTACCGCAGCCCGGTGAAGGCCCCGGACGGCTTCGCCGTGCGCGGCACGCGGGTGGTCCTGACCAGGCGCGACCACTACAAGCGCAGGACCACCGTGACCCGCGCGGAGCTGGTCGGCGACGTGTGCGTCGCCATCGGCCAGGAGCGGGTGCGGGTGCCAGGGCGGGTGGTCATGAAGTGCGGCCAGGGTCGCGACGGCACTCTGTGGCTCCGCGCCGGCCATACCTGGGTGCGCATCGACGCCTGAGACCCGCGGCCGTCAGACAGGCAGCAGTGCGCCCGTCAGGGCCCACCCGGCGGCAGTCCGTCGGGGAGACGCCGATCGCCGCCGAGGGGTGCTGACGCAGGGCGACGGCCGCGACGTCCTCGACGGATCCTCGCGGAAACCGGCTTCTCCCTCGGCCTCCACCACCATCACCCTGAAGCGCCGACGTCAGGTACACGCAGTTGCACGTCTACAGCGACCTTCCCTGGTACCTGCGCGAACTGGGCGCCCCGGGCGAACAGACGCTGCCGGCACTCGCGGAGGCCCGGTTCGCGACGACAGCACGCATCGCGCGGGGCAGAGGACTGCGACGACGGATGCCGGTTCCGCCGCCCGGTCCCGCTCTCCGGGGACCTGGGCTGTTCCCGAGTCGTGACAGCGAGCTGTTGGTCGGTGGACAAGGCTGTGTTCGACTGGCTCGCATGCCTGTTCAGCCCGCGAAACGCCGTCTCCCGAGCGGCCGGTTCCGCCTCGTCGTCCTGTGCGCCGTCGCGGCGACGCTGGCCGGACTCGTAGCGCTGCTGTCCGGCAACGTGACGAGGTCCGCCGACCCCGACCCCGACTCCGGGTTCGTCGCGCCGAGGACGTATCACGTGAAGCCGCCCGGCGGTCGGAAGCGGCCCGAGCGCGACAAGCCGATCCACATCGCGTACGCGCGCGGGGACAGAGCGGGCGAGAAGACGGGGCGTCTGACGATGGACGTCAGCGACGCCGGGGAGACGCTGCGGCTGAAGCAGTTCGGCAGCGGCTGCAGCAGCTTCGGCGGTGGCGTGCGGGTGGAGTGCAAAGTCGGGGCGAGTTACGACAGTTGGGCCGACTGGGCGGGTGCGCTGCCCTACGCGGCGCCCGGCAGCAAGGCGGGGGACTCGGGCGAACTCCGGCTCCGTTACCGGGCCCCGGACGGGCACATGGCCACGCGGACGACCACGGTCGTGGTCGGCGGGCCCATCCTGGAGGTCCGGCATCCCGAGACCCTCACCGGCGTCCGGCCCGGCGCCGTGACCGGCTGGGACCTCGCCGTTCGCAACACCGGCGAGACGACAGCCCACGGTGTGGCCCTGCTGGTCGCGACCGACGGCGAACTGACCATGACGCAGCACTTCGCCAACTGCCGCTACCCCGGGGCCGACGCACCACCGCGGACCGCCTACTGCACCTTCCCGGACCTACGGCTGCGCCCGGGCCGGACGGCGGTCTTCAGCCCCGGTCTGCGGCTGCGGACCCCCCACGTGCTGGACCACGGATCGCTCCGCCAGTCCGCCTGGCCCCTGGACCTCGGCCCGTACCAGGACGTGCTGGTGCCCGACGGCGGCGAACCGGGTGACGGCCCGCCGCTGCACGCGCGGACACGGTCGGGCGGCAGCGGGCCATGGAGCGACGAGCGCGAGGCATGGACCGAGGTCAGCACCGACAATCCCGCCGATTACGCGGCGATCGGGGCCCGCGTACGGGTGGCTCCGGGCGGAGAGCGGGAGGTACGGGTGGGCGGCCGCACCGAGGGGCCCGGTGATCCGGGACAAGGCGGCGCGTACGACCTCGTCTTCACGGTGCCGCGCGGAGCCGAGGTGGTGCAGGAACCGATGGAGGAGATCGACGAGGACGTCGTCCAGCCGGTGTGCCGGCATAAAGGCACCGTCTACAGCTGCCCGCTGCGCGTGCACGACCCCGGCGCCGAGGAGACCTTCGCGTTCACGCTGCGGTTCGGCGACCGTGCCGGTGACGGCGCCGTGCGCCTCCGAGAGCGTAAGGACAGTGCACCGCCGGAGGACCCCGACACGACCGACCACACGGCCGCGGTGACGGTGGACCTCGACGCACGCTACGCGTCGTCGCCCGCCGCCTCGGGCCACGGCCTCGCGTGGAGCATCCTGGGCGGCCTCGCGGCAGGCGCGTTCGCCGGGGCACTGCTGCTGCGGCGGCGGCGACGGCAGCGGCGGTGATCGCGGCGGCACCCGTCGCCGGGCGGGCTCGGGCCCGCGCGCGGAGCCCCCGCACCGTCGCCCCGCCGGCGCGATCATGGGTGTGCGCCCATCCGCCCGGGGACAACCTTGGTGAGCGACCTCGACTCCGACCACCGGCACCCGTGGAGGGTGATCTTGCCTACCCTGACCTTCGTCATCGGCACCGGACGCAGTGGCTCCACCGCGCTGTCCCGCATCCTCAACACGCACCCGGACGTGCTCAGCCTCAACGAGTACATGGCGTCGGTGGGCGACACGGCCTTCCCGCCGGGGCGGCTGTCGGGCGCACAGTTCTGGGACACCCTCTTCCGGCCCACCCCCTACTTCGCGGCCATGATCCGCAGTGGGGTGCTGATGCCGGAGTTCCTCTACACCCGCCGCCCCGGACGGTACTCGGCGCAGACCACGGGTATCCCGGCGCTCTCCCTCATGGTGCTGCCCCACCTCTCCGACGACCCCGACGCACTCCTCGACGAGATCCGCGCGGCCGTGACCGACTGGCCCGAACGAAGGGCCGCCGCCCACCACGAAGCCCTCTTCGCGTGGCTGTGCACACGGTTCGGCCGGAGTGCCGTCGTGGAACGCTCCGGCTACTCGACCGGCTGGGCACCGAAGTTGCGCACGGCGTTCCCGTACGCGAGATTCGTCCACCTCTTCCGGAACGGACCCGACTGCGCGCTGTCCATGAGCCGGCATTCCGGATACCGCACGATCACGCTGATGCGCGAGATCAGGGAACGGACCGGAGCGGAGGACTTCAGCGACCTGACGGCCGATCACCTGCGCCTGCTGCCACCGGATCTGGCGCCCCTGCTGGAGGAACGCTTCGACCCCGCGCTGGTGCGGGACCGGGACCTCCCGCTGCGCCGCTTCGGCACGCTCTGGTCCGAACTGGTCGCCCAGGGAACGGAGTTCATCGGGTCCCTGCCAGCCGGACAGGGCGCGACCCTTGCCTACGAGGACCTCCTCGACCGGCCTCGAACCGAACTGGCCCGCCTCGCCGCCTTCGCCGGGGTCCAGCCGCACGGCGAGTGGCTGGACGGCGCGTGCGGTCTGCTCGACGACAGCCGTCGCGGGACTGCCGCGAAGGAGCTGACGGCCACCGAACTCGGCGACCTGACGGCGAGTTGCGCACCGGGTATGCGCGCACTGGCCTCCGGGCAGTGACCCGGCGGGCGGGGCGACCCCTACCCGAGCACGGTGGTGGCCTCGCGCCCCGTCGACGCCGGGGCGCGGGGCCGCGAACGCCCGACAGTTCACGCGGTGCTGACCGTCCTCACCGGTGCGGACGCCTCGCCGTCGGCATCTCCACAGCCCCGGCCGATCGCTCCGGAGGCGCCTGCCGCAGCAGGACAGGGCGCAGCCTGCTGTAACCGCGCACCGACACCGGCCGCAGCACTTTGAGGTCGTAGGCCGCGGTGCCCGCCAGCTCGCCGGCGAAGGCCGTGTCGACCAGCACGGTGTCGGGGCGGGCCACCGCGGTGAGCCGGGCCGCGATGTTCACCGCGGCTCCGTACACGTCGCCGAAGCGGTTGAGCACCGGGCCGTGGGCCAGCCCGGTCCGCAACTGCGGCAGGCCCTCCTCGCCCTGGACGCGGGCGGTCAGTTCCAGCGCGATGTCGGCGGCCGCGGACGCCGACTCACAGACGAAGAGCACCTCGTCGCCGATGGTCTTCACGACGCGGCCCAGCCCCTCGGCGACCACGTCACCGGTCAGGCTCTCGAACCGGTCGAGAACGCGGACGAGTTCGGCGCTGTCCAGGCCACGCGTCATCCGCGTGTACCCGACCATGTCGGTGAAGCCCACGGCGAGGTGACGGAGATCGGCGCCCTCCCGCGCGGGCCCCGGCTGGCCGCCGTCCCCGGCGCCCGGCCCGACCCGCCCCCGGGACACCAGGGCCGCTCCCGCCGCGCCCTCCTCTCCGGCGCCGGGCAACCGCTCCGGACCGCCGCGCGGCGGCTGCGCCGCCCCTTCCCCGAGCATGCGTCCGGCCTGCGCCGCGAGATGACGGCGCCACACATGCCGTTGGAGCAGCTCCATCTCCGGCAGCAGCGCCGCGGCGTGCTCCAGCAGGGCCGCCGCGTCGCCGGAGGTACCCAGGTCGCGGTCGAGCCAGTTCCAGAGGGTGTGCATCTGCCACTCGGCGAGCCGGGACAGATGATGGCCGAGGGCGCGCGCCATCATCGTCTCACTCTCCTCGGTGATGAGCCCGGCCCGGATCAGCCGTTCCCCCGCCCGCAGCGCTTCGGCGTCGGCGTCGGTGAAGACCCGCGCGTCGTCGTCGACCACCGGGAACCCGAGCGCGCGCCAGATCTGCGCCGAGCGCTCGGGATTCACCCCCGACTGCTCGGCGATGTCCCGCCGCGTCCAGACGCGACCGCCCCCCAGCAGCATCTCCTCGATGGCCGTGCGGAGTTCACCCGTGCCGGACACGTCGTCCGGCGTCTGTCGCGACCGCTCCGCCGCACTCACGTGGTGTGCACGATCAGCACGTCGAGCCCGGCCTTCCTGGCGATCTCCGAGGGCACCGAGCCGAGGATGCGTCCGGCGAGCGAGCGCAGTCCCCGGTTCCCGACGACGACGAGGTCGGCCGCGCACTCGCGGGCGGTGCGCACCAGGGCCGCGACGGGCTCGTCCTGCACCGCGACGGACCGCACCGCCGCCACACCGTGTGCCCGCGCTCTGTCGGCCGCGGTGCGCAGGGTGTCCTCGGCCGGTGCCGACCCCACCACCTGATATGCCTCGCGCCCCAGTTGGTCCTGGGCCACCGCGAGTTCGGTGTCACGCATCGGAGAGTAGGCACAGACGACGACGAGTTCTGCCTTGCAGGCGGCCGCGAGCCGGGCCGCGCTCGCGACGGCGGTGAACGACGACTCGGAGCCGTCCGTGCCGACCAGGACGGTCTGATAGGCGGTCAAGGTCAATCCCCTTACTCAGTAGTAAACTTACTTCGAAGTAAGGTAAAGCGGCGCTGGTGCGCCGGGCAAGATGCGGTACGGGATCAGACCGCTGTCCCGGACGCGGGAAGACCCCGGCCGGGGGAGCCTTACGCCCGCGATCCGAGCGGCTACCGGCTGCTCGCCCGCATCTCCTTGCGCCGCATGACGAACCCGGCCAGGACGAGGAGGAGCGCGAGGGTCCCGGCGAGGGCGGGCCAGTACACGTAGCGGTAGTTGGATTCGGGCGCGGTGGGCAGGTAGGCCAGGATGTACAGGGCGCCGCTCGCGCCGAGCAGGCGGACCTCACGCGCGTAGGGGCCGGGCCGGTGACGGCGTAGCGCGAGCACCAGGGACAGGGCCAGCCAGAACCAGCCCTGGAAGAGGACCGGGACGTCGCGCACGAACCCGGTGACGTAGCTCTGGAGCATGGCGCCGAGCTGTCTGTCGACCGGGGCGCTCGCCACCGCGGGGATGTTCCGGGCGGCCGTGGTGGTGCCGTGCTGGAACTCCTGGTTGCCCTGGAAAAGGAGTTTGGCGAAGACCCGCACTCGGTACTTCGCGTAGCCCGCCGCGTGCTCGGGCATCTGCTGGGTCCACATCCGGACGACGACGTCTGCGTGGCGGCCGAGTTCCGTGGGGCCGAGCGAGGGTTGGCGCGGGTAGCAGCGGAAGTAGGCGTCGCTGGCGATGTCCCGGGCCTGGCACCGCTCGGCGGCGGTGCCCAGCCGGGCCCGGAGGTCCGGGCTCGCGCCGGCCTGCCGGGCCGCGGCGCGTACCTGGCCGGGCGTGAGCACATGGACGAGATCGTCCAGCGGGATCTGCGCGTACTGGCGCGTGGCCACCGGCGCGGTGGCCGCGGACACGGCCACACTCCCGGCCAGGGTGACCGCGGCGAACAGGCCCGTGGCGACGAGCCACCGGCGGCGACGGCTGCGCGCGGCGGGCCGGGTCGCGAGCACCAGCAGGACGAAGACGGGGACGACGGCCAGGATTCCGTTCTTGCGGACCAGTACGGCATAGGCGAGGAACAGCACGCCCACGGCGAGCAGCGTCCAGCGGACGCCGTTGCGCCGGCCCTGCGGCACCTCCCGCGCGACGAGCGCGAGCGCGCAGGCCGCGAGCAGCGCGTACGCCATGTGGACGTCCTTCCACACCACGCCCGTGAGGTTCACGACGTGCGGCGCGAGACCGATGGCCAGGACGGCCAGCGAGAGACTGCGGCTGCCGGTCCTGCGCCAGAGGGCCACCGCCAGGGCCCACAGTGCTCCCCACAGGACCGCGGCCTGGAGCGCGGCCATCGCGGACATGGCGCCGGTGACCTGGATCAGCACCCGCCACACCACCACCATCACCGGCGGATGCCAGTCGGTCACCGGTCGCTCCCGCAGTGCCTGGAGGAGCTGGTCGGCGCTGTCCGGGCTGAGGTATCCGGGGTGGAAGACGGTGGACACGGCGTAACCGCAGAGCGCGGCGAGCGCTGCCAGCCACCACGGCCAGCGCGGCCGGACCGAGCGCGGCGCGGACTCCTCCGATGCCGATGCGGCGGCTCCTTCCGCGCCGACCGGACTCAGCCCGCCGGACCCGTCCGGACCCGGCCCGGCGAACACCCGGGTGCGGTACACGGCGAACCGCAGCCCCGTCGCCGCCGCCCAGCCGACGAGGCGGGCCGCGTTGTCGCTCCACGCCGAGTCGAGGCCGAGCAGCTCGTGCGCGACGTAGACCGGGGCCGCGGTGATGGCGAGCCCGGCCAGATTGATGCCGACGAACCAGGCCACCTCGCGCCGGGTCGCGCCGTGCTTGTGGTCCCGGTAGGTCCAGTGCCGGTTCCCCCACCAGCTGACGGCCATCGCGACCCCGGTGGCCAGGGCCGACGCGGCGACGGGTGCCGAGCGCAGCACCCCGTCGCGGGAGAACGGCGTACCGGAGATCAGCACGTTGAACGCGGCGAACTCCACCACGAAGGCGACCGCGCCGACCACGCCGAAGGCCGCGGCCTCCCGCCAGATGTTGCGCACCCACTCGATGACCCGGAGATCCCACGTCGCCCGCTGCAGCACTCTACGAACCTAAGTGAAGTCGAAGAAAAGGGACAAATCAGACATAATCACCAGTGATCAATCGTACGCGAAGGGAAACCCGCCCATGAGCCCGACGGTCGCCTGTGTCGTGCCCTGCTACAACGAGGAGACGGCGGTGGGCCAGGTCGTCCGCGACCTGCGCGCCGCCCTGCCCGAGGCGGTCATCTACGTCTACGACAACGCCTCCACGGACGGCACCGTCACCGAGGCGCTCAAGGCCGGGGCGATCGTGCGTCACGAACCGCGCAAGGGCAAGGGCAACGTCATCCGCCGCGCCTTCGCGGACGTCGAGGCCGACGCGCTCCTGATCATCGACGGCGACGACACCTACGACGCCGCGCGCGCCCGGGAAATGGTCGACCTGCTCTTCGAAGGCCCCTACGACCAGGTGGTCGGCGCCCGGCGCCAGACCGTCGACACCGCCTACCGGGCCGGACACGAGGTCGGCAACAAGCTGCTCACCGGCGCCGTGCGCACGCTCTTCGGCAACGACGTCAGCGACATGCTCAGCGGCTACCGCGTCTTCTCCCGCCGCTACGTCAAGTCCTTCCCCGCCCTGTCGCGGGAGTTCGAGACCGAGACCGAGATGACGGTCCACGCGCTCAGTCTGCGGCTGCCCACCGCCGAGATCGGGGTCGGGTTCAAGGACCGCCCGACCGGCAGCGCCAGCAAACTGCGTACCTACCGCGACGGCTGGCGCATCCTCAAGCTCATCCTGGGGCTCGCCCGCCGCCAGCGCCCCGCGCTGTTCCACTCGGTCATCGCCGGTCTGCTCGCCGCCGTCTCCCTCGCGCTCGGGCTTCCGGTGGTCGTCGAGTTCGCCCGCACCGGCGTCGTGCCGCGCATTCCGACCGCCGTGCTGGCCGCCGCCATCATGATCATCGCGGTGCTCGTGCTGCTGGTCGGGTACATCCTGGAGTCGTTCATGTACATGCGTCAGGAACAGACGCGGCTCGCCCATCTGCAGTACCCGGCGCCGTCCCGCAGCGCGGACTACGTACCGTCGGCGCTGCTGCGCAGCTCCGGCTCCGCCAGGGCGGGGCGCCCGGGAGCCGCCGCCTGAAGCCGAAGCCGCTCGGGGCGCCCGCGCACTCGGGTGGGTACCGCGGCAGGTCTTCGGTCCCTCAGCCGTCGGTCCCTCAGTCGTCGGCGCGATGCAGCTGGAGCTGGCGGTTGGCGAAGAGTTGCACGTAGCCGCACCGCATGCAGATCAGCCCGGTGGCGGTCTCGTCCGCCCAGGCCACCTTGAAGAACTCGCCACCCGTGCTGTTGAGCTTCACCCCGCGCTCGCGGAAGACGTCGTGCTTGCAGACCTGGCAGGTGATCCACATGTCACCCAGCGAGACGCGCACTGCTTTGGCCATCTGTCCCCCTCGTCATCGTCGTCCGGAGCGGTCACCCGCTGCTTGATCATCGCGGGGGAACCGCCGCCCGGAAAGCCAATTGAGCAAATACTGAGCAAACGGCATCGCGCCGGCCTCTGAGCCTGCCGGTCCGACACGACTTGCCGCCAGCCGATGTAACAACTATCGTTACGTCCAAGGCGGTCGCAGGGAGTGAGGTGGGCATGAGCGCCAACAGCAGGCTGACCATCGCCGCGCACGCCCTGACGTGGATCGGGCTGTACCAGCGCCGGGGGCACGACGTCGCCACCTCCGAGCAGATCGCGGCGAGCGTCACCACCAACCCGGTGGTGATCCGCCGCCTCCTGTCCGAGCTGCGCCGGGCCGGCCTCGTCGACTCGCGGCGCGGCGCCGGGGCCGGGTGGACGCTTTCGCGGGAGCTGAAGGAGGTCACCCTGCTCGACGTCTACGAGGCGATCGAGCCGGGCCCGATCTTTGCGCTGCACCGCTCCACGCCCGACCCCGAATGCGTGGTGGGTCGTGGTATCGGCCCCGCGCTGACCTGTGTCTACGGAGAGGTCGAGGCCGTGCTCCGCCGGGAGCTGGCGAGAACCACGCTGGAGGACGTCCTGCGGGACGTGCTCGACGCCGCCTGACCGACCCCTCGGGGGAGCGGGGCGACGTTTTTGTGGACGTAAATGTAACAAGAGAAGTTACGTCGAGGATGGAGAGAACGTCATGGGGCAGCTGGACAACAAGACCGCACTGGTGACCGGCGGATCTACCGGCATCGGCCTGGCCATCGCGCGCCGGTTCGCCGCCGAGGGAGCGACGGTCCACCTGACCGGGCGCCGCAAGGCCGAACTGGACGCCGCCGTCGCCCAGATCGGTGACCGCGCCATCGGCGTCCAGGGCGACGTGTCACACCTCGACGACCTCGACCGGCTGTTCGCCGGGATCCGGGAGCGCGGCGGCCGTCTCGACATCGTCGTCGCCAACGCCGGTGTCGGCGACTACGGCCCTCTCGGCGAGATCACGGAGGAGGAGTACGAACGCACCACCTCCGTCAATCTCAAGGGCACGATCTTCACCGTGCAAAAGGCGCTGCCCCTGCTCTCGCCGGGCGCCTCGGTGCTCCTCCTCTCCTCCAGCGCCGCCCTGCGTGCCGCCCCGGGGCTCGGTGTCTACGCCGCCACGAAGGCCGCGATCCGCAGCCTGGCCCGCACCTGGGCCGCGGAACTGGCCGACCGCGGGATCCGGGTCAACGCGCTCACGCCCGGGCCCGTCACGACTCCCGGTGGTGACGAACTGCGGGCGGCGTTCCCCCAGGACGGCCGGCACGCGGCGGCGGAACCCGTCGCGCCGACCCCGCTGGGACGCGCCGGCCACCCCGACGAGGTCGCCGCCACGGCCCTCTACCTGGCCGGTGACCAGAGTTCCTTCACCACGGGCGCGGAGCTGTTCGTCGACGGCGGCGCCACTCAGCTCTGAGGGCGGCTCCGCTCCACCTGCGTACGGAGAGGTGTGCGCAGCCGGACGCTCGATCGACGACGGACTTCGCACTCCACGCTGACTGCTGCCGGCAGCCAGTCACTCCGTCGCGGCCTTCGCGGGCACGCGGGGTATCGCTGCGTTGGGGTCGATCCCTGCGAAGGCCAGGCCGATGACGAAGCCCGCCACCTCCTCCAGCTGGCGGGCCCGGTCCAGTCCGCCGAGTACCGCCGGCGTCCCACCGGCGTCACGCACCAGTTCGCCGACGACACGCAGCGCCGGGGCGTCGTCACCGCACATCGGCACGGTCGCGCCGCCGGGGTCGGCGCCGGCCGAACCCGTCCACTGAACGGCGGGAAAGAGATGGAACGCCTTCACCACATGCGCTCCCCGCGCCACACCCGCGATCCGCCGCGCCATCGACTCGCCAGGCCCGGTGAGCAGAACGCCGACACCGTGCGAGACCGGGTTCGTGGGATCGATCAACGGCGTCCCCTCCAGCAGGCCCTCGGGTGCCCCCGCCGACCCCAGCATGTCCTCGACGCCGTCCCACGCGACGGCGAGCAGCACCACGTCGTGCCCGACGGCCGCCTCCCGCGGCACGACCGCGCGGGCGCCGTGACCCAGCCGCTCGGCGAGCTTCTCCGCCTTGGCCGATGAGCGCCCCGCGATCGACACCTCATGCCCGGCGCGCGACCAGGCCGCACCCAGGGCCGCGGCCAGCGAGCCGGTTCCCAGAATCCCGATGCGCATCCTTGCTTCCTCTCCTGTGGTCGTCAGTGACGCGGTCACAGTAAGGAAGGCGTTACGCACCGATCGGTACGCGATGACGGCGCGATGATGGACGACGAGATGACTGAGAACACGCGCCACTGCTACGAGTTGGCCGCCGACTGCCGTCTGCGCGCGGCCACCGACCTCTTCAGCCACACCTGGGATCCCGTGGTGCTGGCGGCACTTCGCGCGGGAGCGCTGCGCCGCCGCGAGCTGCGCGCCGCGATCGGCGGGATCAGCGACAAGGTCCTGAGCGAGACCCTGGGCCGGCTGCTCGCCGACGGCCTGATCGACCGTCACGCGTATGCCGAAGCACCGCCCCGGGTCGAGTACGACCTGACAGCTCTGGGACGCAGCCTGGTCGAGGGCCCGATGGCCGCGCTCGCAGCCTGGGCACTTGCGCACGGCGACGAGCTCCTTGAGGCGCAGGACGCGCGGCACGGAAGGCCCGGGCCCAGCGGTGACTCCGTGAGGAGCGAGGAGTAAGGAGAGCCAGAGCGAGGAGGCGTGAGAATCCCGGCTCCATCTTTCTCCCACGGTAAGGGTGCGAATTCTCCACCAGCTGCCTGTTGGTCTATGCCAGCCTTTGTGGCAACTCCGCTCGGGCGAGACGGTGTTCATTGCGGCCACGCGGGGGATGTGCCGCAGTGGCCCGAGGGGGAGTGCAGGGCCGTCTTCGCCGCGCCGGCACGGTGCGACGGGGGCGGCCCTTGCCTGGCTGCACGCGCGTCCGCGTACTGAAGGAAGGGCCCGGCGAGCCGGGACGTGGCCCGCCGGGGGTGGAGCTACCCGGGGTGGAGTTGCCCGAGGGTGCCGCTCAGCCGGCCCGCCGCGGTGAGCGGAGGACCAGAAGGGTGATCTCGCTGGGGGCGAAGACGCGGAACGGCGGGCCCCAGAAACCGGTGCCGCGACTGGTGTAGAGCAGGGTACGGGCGCCGTGCCGGCTGAGGCCCGCGAGGGCGGGCTGGTCGATGCGGACCAAATAGTGGAAGGGCCAGATCTGGCCGCCATGGGTGTGGCCGGAGAGCTGCAGATCGATGCCCTCCGCCGCCGCCCGGCCGACGAACTTGGGCTGGTGCGCCAGGAGAAGGACGGGCAGGTCCGGGTCGGCGCCGTGCAGGGCTCCGTCGAGGCGGGCGCCGTGGCCGGCCACACCGGAAGACTCGGCGGTGACGTCGTCCACGCCGGCCACCACGAGGGTGTCCCCGCCCCGTTCCAGCAGCAGGTGGCGGTTGCGCAGTGGCTCCCAGCCCAGCTCGTCCATCAGATCGACCCAGCCCTGCGCCTCGCTGTAGTACTCGTGGTTGCCGGTGACGTAGACGCGGGCCCGGGTGGCTCGTACCGTGCCGAGCGGGGCGGCCTGCGCGCGGCGGCGTTCGGCCGTGCCGTCCGCGATGTCGCCGGTGTGGCAGACCAGGTCGGCTTCGAGCGCGTTCACGCGCTCGCAGACCCGCGCCGACCAGCGGGCCCGGTCGAGCGGGCCGTAGTGGGTGTCGGTGATGAGCGCGACGCGGGTGCCGTCCAACCCCGCCCCCAGACGCGGCAGTTCCACATCCAGGCGGCGCACCCGCGGCACCCGGCGGGCTTCGACGTACCCGAAGACGAGCAGCGCGACGGCCACGCCGAGCACCGCCCACGTGACGGTACGGGCCCGGTCCTGCCCCGCGCCGACGCCGGCCACCGTCAGGGCGAGCCGCAACAGGACGCCGAGGACGACGGACCAGGTGAACACCACCCAGGCAACGCCCAGCAGCGTGTCGCCGACGATCGCCGCCCCGTCGTGCTGGCGCCGTCCGTGCCCGCGCATCATGGCGAGCGGCATGGTGACCAGGCCGACCCCGAACAGCACGGTGCCGGCCAGCGTGGCGGGCGTGGGCCAGTGCTGGCCGGCGTAGAGCAGGAGCCAGCACGGCACGCTCCACAGCAGGACCGGGGCGATGAGCGGTATGAAGCGCAAAACCCGGCCCAGGCGGCTCGGCCGGGTCGGCTGCGCCGCGCTGCTGGGGGGCTGGGTCTCGCTGATGTCGGTCACGCTTGCCCTCCGGGTGCGTCTGCTGCCGTCGCGCGCACTGTATCCGGTCGTCCGGGACCGTCCGCAGGTCGCGCGGCCCGGGGCCGTTCGCGGGCCGCGCCGTCACGGGCCGTCCGCCGGATCAGTCATGCGGCACGTCACGGATGCCCGCCGCAGCCGCACCCGGTCAGGGCCGCTCCCGCCTCGGGCTCCGGGGTTCGCGCGGCGGCCTGTTCCACCTCCGCGAGGAGGTGGCGGCGCTCCTGCGGCGGGATCCACCTGCCGTCGACGACCACGCCGTGGATGCGGCGGGTGTTGCGGATGTCGCGCAGCGGGTCGGCGTCGAGGACGAGCAGGTCGGCGGCGTGGCCGGGGGCCACCGTGCCGACAGCGGGCAGACCGAGGGTACGGGCCGCGTCCCGCGTGGCCGCGCGCAGGGCGTCGGCCGGGGTGAGACCGGCCGCGACGAGCAGCGCGAGTTCGTCGTGGAGGGCGAAGCCGGGGACGAGGTATCCGGTCCCGGTATCGGTGCCCGCCGCCAGCCGCACCCCCGTTCCGTGCAGTTCGCCGACCAGCCGGAGCCGGTGGGCGAAGATCCGGCGGATCCGCCGGCGCTGTTCCGGGGTGCGGCCACCGGTCAGGGCCGCCAACTGGTCCGGCCAGCTCTCCACCTGCCAGGCCGGCAGGTACTTCCACTCCTCGGCCCGGGACGGGACCTCGTCGGGCAGCTCCAGCGTGCGGTGCACGCTGAGCGTGGGCACGACGGTGGTCCCCGCCGCCGCCAGACTCCGGAAGAGGGCGTCCGCCCGCCCGCGGTCGTACCCCCGCACCGCCTGCCATTCGAGCGGATGCACCTGCTGGAACCAGCTGTGGTACCGGGACAGGCTGCTTGGGTCGCGCGGATCGATCCGTACGGCGGCCAGGCGGCGGCGTATCTCCTTCTCGTGCCGAGAGATCGACAGCAGGAGCGCGTGCAGGTGTTCGATGCTGCGGTGGCCTGCGGCGCTCGCCTCCGCGATCGGCACCGTGTCGGGACAGTGTCCGAGGTGGGGGAGGCCCTGGCGCCGTGCCTCGTCAGCGATGGCGAAGTAGGCCTCGCGGGAGAGGCGGGAGTACACCTTGACGAAGTCCGCGCCCTCGCGCTTGACCCGCCGCACTGCCCGCCGGGCCTCGGCCGCGTCGCCCACCTCGATGGTCGGGCCCACGTCGGCCGCCCACAGCGACGGCAGGCCGTCGACGATGGGGCTGCCGATCACCCAGCGGGGGCCGAGCAGCGCACCGCCGCGGATCTTCCGGCGCCACTCGTGGTGCACCGGCTGACCTCGCATCTCCCGGACCGAGGTGACGCCGGCGAGGACGTACAGGGCCGGGACCACAGCCTCCGGGCCGTCGCTGTGGGTATGCGCCTCGATCAGCCCCGGCATCAGGTACTTGCCTGTGAGGTCGACGGTACGGGTGCCCGGGCGGAGCCGGGTGCGTGTGCTCGGGGCGAGTCCGGTGATGCGGCCGTCCTCGATGACGACCGTCATGTCGGGGGCCGCGGGGGCGCCCGAACCGTCGATCACGGTGACGTGGGTGAGGGCCAATGGGCCGGTGCCGGTGCCGGTGCCGGTTGCGGGCTCCGTCCCCGCCGCGGAAGCGGTGCCGGCGGACGCCGTCGTCGTCAGTGCCGTACCTGTCATGGCGGCGGCCCCGACCAGAAATCCTCGTCGGGCCAGACCGTGACGTGCGCCAACTGCTGGTCGAGACATGCTGGTTGCCCCCTGTGTGCGCTGTGTGTCATGCAAGCGACCGCGTCGGTAATGCGTCCGCCGACATCCATGACTGTGGCGGACACGGGACGACAGGGCAGTGCGGCCAGGGGGTGGGTATGGGGTGTTGCTGGGTCCACCGGCGCATGTCTGCGGCTCTGGTGGACAGGCGATCCGTATGAACGCGACAAGGGTGCATGCGACAGGGAACGCGGCAAGGACGGGCGCGAGGAGGCCGGGCGTGACGAAGGCGGGCGCGATGGGGACGAGTGCGACGAGGACGAGTGCGATACGGGGGAACAGGAAGGCAGGACTGGGCGCGGCGGCCCTGGCGACCGTCGGCGTGGTCGCGATGACCGCGTGCGGTGCCGAAAGCGGCGACGGGCAGGAGCGCGCGAACGCGCAGAGCCCGACGACGGCGGCCGCGGCCACGGAGTCCGCCCCCGCTTCCGCGTCAGCCGGCTCCAGTACGCCTGTGGCGCAGGGGACGACTGCGCCTACGGCGAAGGGTGCCGCTACGGGTACCGCGACGTCGCCCGCCGGCGGCCGGAGCTCAAAGGCCGCGCAGCCAGGCATGGGCAGCGATTGCACCAGCGATGACCTGAAGGTCGCTCTGAAGCCGACGGGCCAGGAGATGAACAGCAAGTACTTCGACCTGACCCTGACCAACACCACGGGCGGCACCTGCGCCCTCAAGGGCTACCCCGGTCTCTCCGTGACCAACAGCGCCGGTGCGCGCATCGGCAAGCCCGCCACGCGTTCGCACAACGGCGACGTGCGGGACGTCGTACTCAAGGCGGGGCAGAGTGCCCACGCAGTGGTGCAGACGCCGAACCGCGACGTGACGGACGGCAAGTGCTGGGCCAAGCCGTCGCGTGTCAAGGTCTACCCGCCCAACAACACCGCGTCCCTGTCCGCGGCCGCTCCCGGCACGCTTGAGGTGTGCGGGAACAGTTTCACCGTCGGACCGGTCACGGCGCGGGCACTCTGAGACGGGCACTCTGTGCCGGGTGCTTTGCGGCAGGCGTGATGCCGTGCCCGTTGTTCTTCCAGTGACGGCGGTCGGCAGGACCGATGGCGGCGCCGCGGATCACCGCAGTCTCTTGATCATCACCCGCTTCCTGGTGGCGCCGCCGGGCAACAGCTCCTCCAGCTCGCAGCTTCGCCCGCAGGGCGACGACGTTGTACGAGCCCGGGATCGCCAACCGGGCACGCCACTGCTCCGCACCGCCGTCGTGCCAGTCGGCGAGCCGCGCCGTGAACGCGCGCGGCGTATCGCCCAGCGCGGCCACGCGGATCTCCTGCCACAGCGGCCAGTCGTCCGACGTGATGACGCGCAGACTCACCATGCGTTCGAGCCTGCCGTACCGGGGTGGGGGAGGGGGCATTCAGTTTTCAGCGGCCCGGCGTGAAGGCGGCGATGGCGGCGGCGAGTTCGGCCGGGGCCTCCAACGGGATCAGGTGGCCGGTGCGGGGGATGACCGTGAGATCGGCGCGCGGGAGGTAGGACATCAGGTTGCCGCGGAGTACGTCGACGGGCTCGACCTGGTCACGCGCTCCGGCGACGACGAGGGCGGGAACGGCGATCGCGCGCGTGTGCTCGGTGATGTCCTGCGCGATGCCGTGCAGCGGCCACTCGGCGCGTGCGGCGTCGGCGGCGGCTCGTGAGTCGGTCACGACCTGCGCCTTGACGGCGGCGGGCAGCTCGGTCGCGGTGAGGACGTGGTCCCGGGCCCAGGCCACGGACTCGACGGAGTCATAGGCGTGCGCCAACGATTCCTGGTACTCGTGGGTGATCTGCGCGGCTGGCTCGGCCGGGCCCGGTCCGACGAGGACGATGCCGCGCAGACCGGTGGGCCGGGCCGCCGCGACCAGCTGCGCGACCTTCCCTCCCATCGAATGCCCCACCAGGACGTAGCCGGTGATCCCCGCATCGGCGAGCACGGCGAGCGTGTCGGCGGTGAGTTGAGCGAGCGTGTAGGGGCCCGGCAGGGCGCTCGACCGGCTCCATCCGCGAAAGTCGACGGTGAGCACGGCGCGGCCGGGAAGCCGATCGACGACGAGGTCCCAGCTCCGGGCGGATCCACCCCAGTAATGCAGGAACACGAGGGTCGGCCCGGTACCGGGCCGATGGTCGTAAGCGGGCAGAAGCGTTTGCGGCGTCGTGTGCACGGCGGCTCTCTCGGATCGGTGGGCCAGGGGCTTTTCCTCTGCGTTCATTGCACCTTCCGGATCCGGGCGGGGCATCGGCGTGGCTGGTCGCCCGATGGTGAAAAATGGACGCGTGCACGCGATTCGGCAACTGACCTACCGACCCGCGGGACGTTCGTCCGCCGCGGTGGAGACGATGACGTTCGGCCGCCTTCGCGAGCTGAACGACGGTGACACGCAGCGCGCCGACTTCCATGTCCTCGCTGTCGTCGACGGCGGACGCGGCGCGGTCACGGTGGACTTCCACCGGCATCCGCTCGAAGGGCGGTCCGCAGTGTGGATCCCGCCCGGGGCAGTGCACCGCTGGGACGACATCGCCGGTGTGGCGGGGCACCTCGTGCTGTTCGTGCCGACAGCGCCCGTCACTTCCGCGACCCGGGAACTCGTCGCCTCCCCGGACCTTGCCGCGCACTGGAGGATTCCCGACGGCGACTGGCCGTTCATCGACATGGCGCGCCACCACCTCCTCGCCGAGGCGTCGGCCCCACCCGAGGCCTTCTCGGCGGAACTGCCCCGGCTTCTGCTCTCCGCGCTCATCACCCGGCTACGGCCGCCCCCTTGCGCAGCGCGGCCGGTGCATCCACTGTTCCGGTCGTTCCACGCCAGAGTGGAAGCAGACTTCCGGGAACATCACGACGCCGGCCACTACGCCCGTGCTCTGGGCTATGCGCCCCGCACCCTGTCACGCGCGGTGCAGCGGGCCACCGGCCGCACGGCGAAGGCGTACCTCACCGACCGGATCGTCTTGGAAGCCAAACGGCTCCTCGCCCACGATCGCCTCCCCGCCGCCCGCTGCGCCGCCGCGCTCGGCTTCCCCGACGCCTCCAATTTCTCGGTGTTCTTCCAGAAGGCGGTGGGGATGCGGCCGGGTGCGTGGCAGGAGGCGGCAGGAAGTCTCTGACGGCCTGTCCTTGAGATTGTGGCCTTGTGCCGGGCCTGCGACACCTACGGGGACACGCCGAAGGTAGGTCGGAGCGGGAGCGGCAGATCGGCGAAGGATCCAAAGACCAGTACGTGCTCCGGGTTCATGACGTCGTTCCCTATCGTGGCGATGACGCCTGAGGACAACAGGATCTTGACGAGCGCTGTCTGCATATGGAGGCCCATGATTCCGGGGTACCGGACAATCGGGGCCTGTTGATCGCCGGACGTCAGGGCGTCGACCGCCCGACGCACCATCTCGGGATCGCACTGCCAGGACACGGAGACGGGCGCCGACGCCAGTTCCGCATCGGGCTGCACGGACACCGATGCGCCGGTCCAGCCCTCCGCGAGGGACTCTCCTTCGCGCGCGGCGGGCACACCCGCACGCTGGAGCGCCTGAATCACGCGCTCCGCCAACGCGTCCCGTATCGCGAGGGTCTCCTTGGACGCCTTGGTGAAGCCGAACTCAGACATGGTGTTTCTTTACCGTCCTTGGCCGGGCTGGGGCAAGGACGGCGAACCTGCGCGGCACACCCAAAGGCGTCACGCCCGCGCGAGTGGCGTGACCCGCACCCCGGCGCCGAGCGCCGTCAGACGCGGGCCCTGGCGCTCAGTCCGTCGAGGACGATGCCGAGCAGGCGGGTGAAGCGCGCACGACCTCGGTCAGGGGCGGGGCCAGCGGCAGAGTCACGATCGGGCCGTCGGTGTCGACTGCACGGCGGACGGCCGCTTCGGCGGCCCCCCGCTCCGTCGCCTTCAACGCCCAGTGGTTCAACCTCGCCGTCGACCCGGGCAGCGGCGAGATCCGCATCCTGCGCAGCGTGCACGCCGTCGACGCGGGCCAGGTCATGAACCCGATACGGTGCCGCGGCCAGGTCGAGGGCGGTGGCGCCCAGGCCCTCGGCGCCACCCTCTTCGAGAACGTACGCCTGGATGAACGCGGCAAGGTGTCAACCACCGCCTTCCGCCGTTACCGCCTCCCGCAACGCGCCGACGTGCCGACGTGCCGTGCACCGGGGTCCACTTCATGGAGACGACGGACCCCATCGGCCCGCTCGGCGCCAGATCGGTGAGCGAGAGCCCCTTCAACCCGGTGGCGCCCGCCTTCGCGAACGCCCTGCGCGACGAACGATCGGTAGCCGCCACCGGCGACGAAGCGGGCGGCAGGCGTCACGCCGGAGGCGTCCGCAACCAGTCCGCCTCCGGGGTCCAGAACATCTGGCGCGCCCCGAGGTAGTCATGGGCGAAGTCCGTGAACCGTTCGCGGGTGTACGGCTTACCGGTCCGCGGGTCCGTGGCGGCGATGTCCGGTTCCTGGACGGCCATCGCGACGAGGGGGAGGGCGTCCTTGTACGCGTGGAGGAACTTGTAGGAGTTCTCCATCTGGTACTCCCGGTCCGGCAGGGTGTCCGGTCCGCCGACGCCGATCTTCTTGTCCCGGGCGAGATCTAACATCTCCCGCATACGCCGGTGATCGTCGTCGTCCGGCAGGAAGTTGATGTACTGGATGAACTGCGTCTTGGTGAAGACCTTCTTGCCGTAGCGCATGTTGACGATCTCGGCGTCGATGTAGGACGCCGAGGTGTACGCGGTCTGATCGGCCGTGGTGTCCACCTCGACGGCGGTCTCCGGCAGATTCACCCCGGCGAGCCTGCCGTCGAACTTCCGCGCCATCGCCTTGAGCATGGCCTGGAAATCCGCCCGCACCTCGGTGTTCCACTGCGCGGCCATGGCGCCATGGCTGGTGGGGTTGTCGGGATTCTCATCGACGGTCGGCGCGAGGCCGCCCTCGTCCTTCACGTACTGCGGAACACCGGCGTCCTTCATGGCGACGTCGAAGAACCGGTCCTGCACCTGGACGAACAGCTTTTTGTGCCGCTGCTGGAGATACTTCAGGGCACTCTCCAGGCGCGACCACGTGTACTGCCCCTTCTTCCCCTCGAGCGCCTTCCAGGGCGCCACCACCTGTACGCCACCGATGTCCGCCCGGTCGATCATGGCCTTCACCTCGGGGTCCGCCCCGGACGTGGCCTCCTCGAACGAACCGAGGGACATGTACAGATTGTCCTCCGCCTTGCCGTGGGACGCGACGGCCGCCGCCCCGGGGAGGGGGCTCGCGACCGCCACCCCGGCAGGGACCGTCAGGGCCACGGCAGTGAGCACGACGAGTCCGGCTGCACCTCGTTGATTCATCATGGGCGCGACGTTAGAAGGGTGTTCTAAGCGGAAGATAAGAGTGTGTGGGGCTCACTCAGTCCTCGGTGACGCGGATGATCGTCTTGCCCGGGACGCGCTTGGCCGGAGTGAACGCCGAGGCTGTCTCGGCCAAGGGCCGGACGGCACCGACGATCGGCTTGAGGCGGCCGTCTCGCAGACGTTGCGCAAGCTCCGTCAGGCGGGCCCGGTCGGGCTCGACGACGAAGAAGACGGCCCGCCCGTCGCGCGGGTGGACCGTGACCGGCTCGGCGATGGTCACCAGAGTGCCGCCGGGGCGGACCAGCGCGGTGGAGCGTTCGAGGATGTCGCCACCGATCACGTCGAAGACCACGTCCACCTCGCCGACACCCGCCAGTTTCTCGGCGTCGAGGTCGACGTATGCGTCCGCGCCCAGGCCGAGGGCGGTCTCGCGGTCACCGGCGCGGCCGGTCCCGATGACCCGGGCGCCCGCCGCGTGAGCCAGCTGAACGGCGATCGAACCGACGCCGCCGGCGGACCCGTGGACAAGTACGGTCTGGCCGGTGACCAGGTGGGCGTGGTCGAAGAGGCCCTGCCAGGCCGTCAGCCCGGAGATCGGCAGCGCGGCGGCCGTGAGGTGGTCGACGTCGGCCGGGAGCGGGGCGAGGTTACGGGCCTCGACCGCCGTGTACTGGGCCAGCGAGCCGTTGCGGGTCCAGTCCGTCAGCCCGAACACCCGCTGTCCTACGGTCAGGCCGGTGGTGCCGTAACCCAGTTCGGTGACCACGCCGGACAACTCGTGTCCCGGCACACTCGGCGTACGGTCACGCCCGGCCCGGTCGGTCCAGGTACCCGGCCAGTCCAGCTCGCCCGGGGTGAACCCGGCGGCATGGACTTCCACGATCACGTCGTTCTCGGCGGCGTGGGGGTGGGGCAGCTCGGAGAGGGTCAGGCCGCGGACACCGGCGTCGCGGTCCTGGACGGTGATGGCTTGCATGAGGTGTTCCTCTGAGTAGGGGGAGACTCAGGAGGCGGGGACGCGCCTGACGGGCGCGGCGTCGGCCCCTCGCAGGCCGACCGGCCGCCATGACCCGGCGCGCCCGAACGTCCGTCCCGGCCCGGCACCGCGTACGGCGGAGGCTGCGGAGGACTGACGGGCGGACGCTGCCACGGTCACGCCTCGAACCTTAGGAGGAGAGCGGCACGGATCGCTGGGCCATTTCCCCCCATATGCGCTGGGCCACTCTGTCGGCCCCACCCGATAGCCCCGTCACCCGCGTGCACACCCGCGCTCACTTACCGGCGCAGTACGCGATGATCACGCCCTTGATCGTCGTGACACTCCGGGGAGTTCGAAGCGGGCCAACGGGGACGGGCCCGGCGCCGCCGGGGCCCGTGCCCGCGCAGCCGGCCCCGGCGGCGCCGACGGGTCAGGCAGGAGACCCGACCGCCAACAGGTCCGCGGGCACACCGCCCTTGTCCGGGGCGTAGTAGTTCTTGATCTCGGCCTCCCAGACGTCCACCCGGATCCGATCCGCGGCATCGGGCTCGAACGCGTCGAAGAGGGCCTCGATGTTCGCCAGGTCGAAGCCGACGCCTCTCATCATGCCGATGAAGACCGGCCGGGTGACGGTGCCGCTGCCGTCCACGTCACCGAAGTGCGCGAAGCCGGCCGCGAACGCGTCGACGGCCCCGTCGAAGCGCTCCGGCGACAGGACGCACGCCTGGAACTCCTCGTACGTGATCCGGCCGTCGCCGTCGGCGTCGAGTTCCCGGACCAGCGTCTCCCAGTACTGCTGGAAACTGGCGCGCATCGCCCGGGTGCGTGCCTCACTGGCGTCGGGGACCGCCGCGGCGACCCGGTCGCTCATGAGTGTGAAGTCGTCGGCCTCCAGGACCCCGTTGCCGTCGGCGTCGAACAGGGTGAAGACCAGTTTCACACGTGTGACTGCTTCGGAACGCATGTGTGTTCTACCTTTCTTACGGCCAGGAGGCGGCCTATGTGCCGACCGAGCAGCAACTATGCGGGCGCCCGGCTCCGGCGTCCCGAGAAGAGCGGCCGCTCAACATAACGAGTGAAGTTGGCGGCGCCCCGGCATGAACGGCACGGAGCGCCGGTTGCACCGGCGCGCACGGCGCACTCGCCCCGCCGGTGGCACCTCCCTCGCCCGTCACGCGCCCTACCGGTGGCCGCGGGCCGCCGCTGATGATGAGCGGACCGCACCAGACGTCCGCACACCCTGCCCGCTCCCCGGGCCATGTGGTGATGCGCGGAAAGGAGTACACGTTGTTACTTCTGATCTCCCCGGACAGCGTCGAGGAAGCCATCGAGTGCGCGAAGGCCGCCGAACATCTCGACATCGTCGATGTGAAGAAACCCGATGAGGGCTCACTCGGTGCGAACTACCCCTGGGTCATCAAGGAGATCCGCGCCGCGGTCCCTGCCACCAAACCCGTCTCCGCCACCGTGGGAGACGTGCCGTACAAGCCGGGAACCGTGGCTCAGGCAGCGCTCGGTGCGGCCGTCTCGGGAGCCGCCTACATCAAGGTCGGGCTCTACGGATGCACGACGCCCGAGCAGGCCGTCGAGGTGATGCGCGGTGTCGTGCGGGCGGTGAAGGAGTACAGACCGGACGCCTTCGTCGTCGCCTCCGGCTACGCCGACGCCCACCGCGTCGGCTGCGTCAACCCGCTCGCGCTGCCCGACATCGCCCTGCGGTCGGGCTCCGACGCGGCCATGCTCGACACCGCCATCAAGGACGGGACGCGCCTCTTCGACCACGTGCCGCCGGAGGTCTGCGCGGAGTTCGTGCGCCGGGCCCACGAGGCCGGACTCCTCGCCGCCCTCGCGGGCAGCGTGAAAGCGGCCGACCTCGCTACGCTGACCCGGATCGGCACGGACATCGTGGGCGTGCGCGGGGCGGTCTGCGAGGGCGGCGACCGCAACGCCGGCCGGATCGAACCGCACTTGATCGCCGCCTTCCGCGCGGAGATGGACCGGCATGCCCGGGAACACGCGGCTGCCGCCGTCGCCGCAGGTTGAACGACGATATGTCGACAAGGAGTGACGGCAGACAATTCGACGGCGGGCCGAAACGGTTCGGCAGCGGATCGAGGGCGTCCGAAGCAGGGCATCGATGAACCCCGGCGGCAGGCCGCTGCGGTTCGACGCTGCGGTCCTGCGCTCCGCCGAGGACCGGTTCGGCGTCGAGGAGGTGCTGCTGCACGCGGGCCCCGCCGCCGACGAGATCCTGGTGCGGATCGCCGGCTGCGGGATGTGCCGTACGGATCTCGCGGTCCGGGGTTCGGCGGGCCGCTCACCGCTGCCGGCGGTCCTCGGCCACGAGGGCGCCGGAACCGTGGTGGAGACCGGCGGGCCGCACACCGGCCTCAGCGAGGGCGACCATGTCGTCCTGAGCTACGACTCCTGCGGCCACTGCCAGAACTGTCTGAACGCCGCCCCGTCCTACTGCGACTCCTTCGCCGCCCTGAACCTCTTCGGAGGCCGCCAGGAGAACGCCGCCCGCTTCACCGACGCGGCGGGCAAGGTACTGGCCCCCCGCTGGTTCGGCCAGTCGTCCTTCGCCGAGTACGCGATGGTCCCGGCCCGCAACGCCGTACGGGTCGACCCCGCCCTGCCCGTCGAACTGCTCGGCCCCCTCGGCTGCGGCTTCCTCACCGGTGCCGGAGCGGTCCTCAACTCCTTCGGCGCCGGGCCCGGTCAGACCGTAGCCGTCTTCGGCGCGGGAGCGGTCGGTCTGGCGGCGGTCATGGCCGCCACCGCCTCCGGCGCGGCGACCGTCGCTGTCGACCAGTACCCCGAACGGCTCGCCCTCGCCGAGCGCTACGGCGCGACACCGCTACCCGCCACCACCACCGACCTACCCACCCGTGTCCGCCAACTGACCGACGGCGGCGCCCACTTCGCGCTCGACACCACGGCCGCCCCCGCGCTGATCAACGCCGCGCTCCGATCCCTGCGCCCGACCGGCCGCCTCGGCCTGGTGGCACGGCTGCACACCACCTTGCCGATCGAACCGGGGGCACTGGACCGCGGCAGGACGATCTCGCACATCTGCGAAGGCGACGCCGTTCCCGGTCTGCTGATCCCGCGCCTGATCAGGCTGTGGCAGGCAGGCCGGTTCCCGTTCCACGAACTCATCCGTACCTATCCCCTCGCCGACATCAACGAAGCCGAACGCGACTGCGAAGCGGGCCGCGTCGTCAAACCCGTCGTACTGCCGCGAGAGCGGAACCGATGAGCACAGCACCCGCCAACGGAGGACATGTGGCCGCGCCCACGCATCAGGACACCGGCGTCGAAGGGGGAGTAGGGGTGACCGCGCTCCTGGTCGCCGCCGCACGCGCCATCGAGACCCACCGCCACGACGCCCTCGCGCAGGACGTCTTCGCCGAACACTTCGTGCGCGCCGCGCCGGCGTCCGCCGGGTGGCCGACCCGCTTGCAAGAGGCGCCGGACGGGGACGCGAACCCGCTGTGGGGGCGTTTCGCGCGCTACTTCGGCCTGCGGACCCGAGTCCTCGACGACTTCCTCCTCCAGTCGGTGCATACGGCCGGCGCCCGCCAGGTCGTGCTGCTCGGCGCGGGGTTGGACACGCGGGCCTTCCGGCTCGACTGGCCCGCGGGGACCGTCGTCCACGAGATCGACCGGGCGGAGGTCCTGGCCTTCAAGCACCAGGTGCTCGACGGAGTACGGGCCACCGCGAAGGCGGCGCGCGTACCGGTCCCGGTCGACCTCCGCGCCGACTGGAGCACGGCGCTCACCGACTCCGGGTTCGACCCGGCCGCCCCGAGCGTCTGGCTGGCGGAAGGGCTGCTGTTCTATCTCCCCGCCGACGCCGAGACGTCCCTCATCGCCACGGTGGACCGGCTCAGCACACCCGGCAGCGCTCTGGCGTACGAGGTCAAACTCGAACCGGACCTGCTGACCTACCGCGACAGCCCGCTCTACACCGCGACGACCCGCCAGATCGGCATCGACCTGCTCGACCTGTTCGCGAAGGAACCGAGACCCGACTCGGCGGGCACCCTGGCGAGCAAGGGCTGGTCCACGTCGGTGCACACGCCCTTCGACTTCACCCACCGACACGGACGCGGTCCGCTGCCCGAGGAGAACGATGCCCTGGCGGGCAACCGCTGGGTGTTCGCGAACAAACCGTGAGCCGGCATGCGGCTGATCACCCCTCCGCGTCAACTCTGCTGCGGGGCCTGGCGTTCAACCCCGGGGCGTCTGCCGACGTACTGCTCCACCTACTCGATCAAGCGGTGGTGAGGTCGGCCGGCTGGTGTGCCTCGTGGCGGCCGGGCCAGGGCAAGGAGCCGATCTCGCCCGCACCCCGTGTGCCCCGGTGAAGACGCGGCTGCGTGCTCCGGCGTCGAAGGTGTACTCGCCGAGAGACAGGACGCCCCACGTCAGTGGAACTGCGGCACGATCAGATAGATGCCGTACGCCACCACGGCCGCACAAGCCAGGAAGCACACTCCTGCCTGGGCGAGCCCCACGGTCGCGCCGGTGCCTCGCTCGCGGGCGGTGGCGGCCTGGGAGAGGCCCAGGACGCCGAGGGCGAAGACGGTGACGAGGGCGACGGTCGCGCCGAAGCTGACGGCCGTGACCTTGCCGAGGGCACTCCAGTCCAGTTCCATGGTGAACTCCGTGCGGTCAGGCGGCCGTTCGGGCCGGGGTGCGGACGGCGACCTCGTGGTGGTCGTTGACGTTCTGCGCGTGCACCGGGTTGCGGCGGGCGAGCGCGACGATGCCGGTGGCGAGGGCCAGGGCGATCAGGGCGATGACCGCGGCGCCGGTGTTGCCGCCGTGCTTGACGATGCTCGCCGCGAGGCCGCCGACGAGTGCCGCGGCGGGCAGGGTGATCAGCCAGCCGGCCACCATGCGCCCGGCGACGCTCCAGCGCACCTCCGCGAGGCGGCGGCCCAGGCCCGCGCCGAGGATGCTGCCGGAGGCGACCTGCGTCGTGGACAGGGCGAAACCCAGGTGGGCCGAGGTGAGGATCACGGTCGTGGACGCGGTCTCGGCGGCGAAGCCCTGCGGGGACTGGATCTCGGTGATGCCCTTGCCCATCGTGCGGATGATGCGCCAGCCGCCAAGATAGGTGCCGAGGCCGATGGCGAGCCCCGCGGCGCCGACGACCCACACCGGGGGCCCCGCATCGTGGCCGAGGGCGCCCGCGGAGATGAGGGTGAGGGTGATGACGCCCATCGTCTTCTGGGCGTCGTTGGTGCCGTGCGCGAGCGAGACGAGGGAGGCGGAGGCGATCTGGCCGATCCGGAAACCCGTGCTGACCGTCGCCTTCCGGGCCCGGCTCGTCAGCCGGTACGCGAGGTAGGTCGCGACGAGTGCGGCGACGCCCGCGATGAGCGGCGAGGCGAGGGCCGGGATCAGTACCTTCTCCAGGACCTTGTCGAAATGGACGCCGTCCGCGCCCGCGCCGACCCAGACCGCCCCGATCAACCCGCCGAACAGAGCGTGCGAGGAACTCGACGGGAGCCCGGCGAGCCACGTCAGCAGGTTCCACAGGATCGCCCCGACCAACCCCGCGAAGACCATGCCCGGACTCACCAGTGCGTCGTCGACGATCCCCCCGGAGATCGTCCTGGCGACCTCGGTGGACAGGAAGGCGCCGACGACGTTCAGGACTCCGCTGATCAGCACCGCCGTACGGGGTTTCAGCGCCCCGGTGGCGATGGACGTGGCCATCGCGTTGGCCGTGTCGTGGAACCCGTTCGTGAAGTCGAAGGCCAGGGCCGTGACGATGACGACCGCCACGAGGAACGTGATGTGGTCCATGACGTGATGCAAGCAATCGCAGAAGTACCGGCGGAGAACGGCGGGCAAAGCCTGTCGGATACGTTGCGGGCCTGTTCCGGAGGGGGCCCGCTCGGAGCCCTCATCGACCAGTAGACGGCGACCCGGGAGGGACAGTTGGGCACTGCGGGGCTCGCCCCCTGCCTCGGGCCCCGGCGTCAGATTCCTGTCTGGCCCGCCAGCCCGGCCGGGGTGCCGGCCCCCCGCAGCAGCGTGTCCACGACGCGGGTGGCGAGCGCGTCGGTGCTGCCGCCTTCCGCCCCCTCCTTGGCCGCCTCGTGGATGAGGGCGTAGTAGACGCGCCGCGTCCAGTCGAGATCGATGTCGGCGCGGAGCACGCCGGCTTCCTGCGCGCGACGGAAGAGGCTGACGCAGGCGGCCCGGACCTCGGTATGGATGCGGGCCGCCTCGGGGTGGGCCTCGTCGCCCGCGCGGTCCATGGCGAACGCCCAGTCGGTCTTCACCCGCAGGACGTTCACCGTGACCTGGTAGAGAGCGACGAGCGGCGGGGCGGCATCCGGGTGGGCCGAGTCGACGGCTGCCGCGAACTGGCGTGCGGCCCAGCCGGTGAGCTCGTCCACCAGAGCCTCACGGGTGGCGAACCGGCGGTGCACCGTGGTGCGGGCCACGCCCGCGGCCCGCGCGAGCTGCTCCATCGTGGCCGCCGGGTTGACGGCCAGGACGCGTTCGGCCGCTTCCAGGATCGTCCGCACGGTCCGTTCGGTGTCGGCCCGAAGGGGGCGCCGCGCCGCCGGCTGTTCCGTCTGCTTCTGCTTCTGCGTGTGCTTCTGCGCCGTCACGCCGACATGCTACATCTCCACTCCGTTGGCGTTACTACTTGCTACATCTGTGTTGCATTTTCTAGGTTCATGGCGTCGGACATGTTGCAACCGGCGGCCCTGCCTTACCGGCAGAGGCGCCACAGAGGAGCGATCAGTGATGCAGCACAGGAAGCTCGGCCGCACCGGTATATCCGTCAGCAAGTTCGCGCTCGGCACGCTGCGCCTGGGGGCGTGGGGGAATGCCGACCACGACGACGCGGCGCGGCTGATCCACACGGCCCTGGACGCCGGGATCAACCTCATCGACACCGCCGACCAGTACTCGAACGGCGAGGCCGAACAGATCGTGGGCAAGGCCGTACGCGACCGCCGCGACGAGGTCGTGCTCGCCACCAAGGGGCACTTCCCGGTCCGCTTCCAGGACGAGGACCCCAACCGGCAGGGGAACAGCCGCCGTTGGCTGACCAAGGCCGTCGACGACAGCCTGCGCCGCCTGGGCACCGACCGCATCGACCTCTACCAGGTGCACCGGCCGGACCCGAGCACGGACATCGACGAGACCCTTTCGGTCCTGTCCGACATGGTCCGCGCGGGCAAGCTCATGGCCATCGGAACCTCGGACTTCCCCGCGGAGCAGCTCGTCGAGGCCCAGTGGACGGCCGACCGGCGCGGCCACATCCCCTTCCGCACCGAGCAGCCCCCCTACTCCGTCTTCGTACGCGGCATCGAAGCCGACGTACTGCCCACCGCGCAGAAGTACGGGCTGGGCGTACTGACCTGGAGCCCGCTCAACAGCGGCTGGCTGGCGGGGCGTTTCCGCCACGGCGAGCCGATCGAGATGAACGCCTTCCGGCAGGCCGTCGCCCACAGGTTCGACCTCGATCGGCCCGGCAATCAGCGCAAGCTCGACGCCGTCGAACGCCTGGCGGCCCTGGCGGACGAGTCGGGAATCTCCCTGACGCACCTGGCACTCGCCTTCGCGACGACCCACCCGGGCGTCACCTCGGTGATCCTGGGCGCCCGCACGACAGAGCAGCTCACCGACCAGCTCGCCGCGGCCGAACTCCGGCTCGACGACGAGGTCCTCGACCGCATCGACGAGATCGTCGCGCCCGGCGTCACGCTCAACCCCGCGGACATCGAGTACACGAGGCCCGCCCTGACCAGCTCCGAGCTGCGCCGCCGCCCTGCCCACCACCGCTGAAGCGCGGCGCCGGGAACAGGGTGGCGCTCCTCAGCGCGCGTCCCGGTCAGCAGGGGACCTGGTCGGTACGGGCCCCGGCCGGCATGGGTCCCGGATGCGAGGGCATCGTGCATCATCCCGGTAACAAAGTGATCCACTTCCTTGTGCCGCCGAGCCCCACGCCCGTGAAGTGGGCCGATGCACTCCTCGGCACCCGGTGGTC
The DNA here is from genome assembly GCF_040611655.1 of Streptomyces sp. NPDC006552. Classification (NCBI taxonomy): domain Bacteria; kingdom Bacillati; phylum Actinomycetota; class Actinomycetes; order Kitasatosporales; family Streptomycetaceae; genus Streptomyces; species Streptomyces sp. NPDC006552. The sequence goes on along the minus strand of NZ_JBEXOS010000007.1, from coordinate 68,521 downwards.
CGTTCCTTCGTCACCTGCGCGGGAGGCGTGCGGTGACGGCCGCCGTCGTCGTCCTGGCAGTGGTGGCGTATGTCGTCCTCCTGCCGTCCGGCGGTGTGCGGTCCGTGCCCAACAGCCCCTGCCGACCGGGTGTTTCGGCTCGCGAGGACCCGCCCGCCGCCCCCGACCTAGATGGGGACGGTTTCGCCGACCTGGTGCACGAGATCTCCGACACGGAGCACTTCGAGGTGGTCGTCGTGCCCGGCTCCGCGCACGGTCCGGACCGCGACCGGACGACGACCCTCAGCCGTCAGGACCTCGGGGTGCCGAAGGACATCCAGGCGGGCGACGACCCGTGGCAGCCGACCGTCGCCGACCTCGACGAGGACGGTCACGCCCACCTCGTCTCCAGCGGCGCCGCCTCCGTCCTGTGGGGAGGCCGCGAGGGGCCGGGGGCCGGCGGAGCGCACGGGCGCGTCCCGCTGCCGGGCAGCGGATACCGGACGGCACCGATCGCCGGGGACTTCGACGGAGACGGCCACATCGACCTCGTGGCCTTCAGGGACTCAGCCGAGGATCAGGAACTCGTCGTCCTCAAGGGACCGTTCGAACGCTCCGGCGCCCCCGCCCGGACCGTGGAGATCCGCAGCCCGACACACGAGGGCGCGTCCCCCGTCCTGGTCGCCGGGGACGCGAACGACGATCGCGCCACCGATCTCGCACTCTACGACTCACCATGGGACCCGTCGCTGCTGTTCCGCGGCGGCGCCCGTTCCGGCGGCGGCCTGAGCGGGAAACCCGAGCGGCTGCCACAGGGCGAGAACGTCGTCTTCGGTGACTTCGACGGCGACGGGCGCCAGGACACCGCCGTGGGCCGCAGCTTCGTCGACAGCTACGACGAGGTCGACACCCCGCAGCGGCGCGGTCAGGTCGACGTCCGCTACGGAAAGGAGCCGGGGGAGTGGGTCACCATGGAGGGCGGCGACTTCCAGGAAGGCTTCGGGACCGGACTCGCCGCCGGGGACTTCGACGGCGACGGCTGTGACGACCTGGCGGTACAGCTCACCAAGAAGAAGGAGGCGGCGGACGCGCGGTTCGAGGTGCTGCGCGGCGGCTCCGGGCACGGGCTCGGATCACGACCCTGGCGCGCCACCAAGCGCTCCGCGCCGGGTGACGAGGGCCCGGTCGACGGCACCCTCTTCGGCGCCCGCGACTGGGACGGCGACGGCCGCGCGGAACTCGCCCTGACCGGCGGGGGCCAATGGTGGATCACCGACGGCACGGACCACGACGAGGCGACCTTCCCGGTGGCCCGGGCCGGGAATGACGTGCGTAGCCGCGTGCAGGTCGTCCCACATCCGGCCGCGCGCCGCCTCGGGAGCCCCGCCCTCCGCGCACCTGCCACCACGGACACGACCGGCGGAGCCCACGCCCCGGGGCGGTCAACCGCCGGACGCGCGCCGCGCCGAACCGCGACGTGCGCCCGTCCGCCGCGCCGGAACGAAGAGAGCCGCGGTGACCAGCACCAGCAAGCCGAGCAGGGTGACGTTCAGGACCTTGTCCACGGTGCCGTACACGTGCAGGTGTTGCAGATGAAAAACGCAGTGGAGCACGTTGAAGACGAGCCAGGCGGAGGCAGTGATCTGCACGACGGCCTCATTGCGTGTGCAGCGGATAGCGAGCAGGGCAAGCGCGGCCAACGCGAGGAACATGGCGCCGTCGTCCTTCGCGAGATGCATGTTGTACGGACCGAGCTGCGGCAGCCAGCTGAAACCGAAGCCCGGGAAATGCGCGTGCCAGTGCGCGGGAGCGAAATAGGCCCAGCCGCCGGTGTACAGGCCGACGAGTGCCAGTACGGCCAGCAGCGCACGGCGAAGTTCGATACTCATACCTACCCTGACCAGACAGCGGACCCGTTTCGTGACAGTCCGGGGAGGGCCTCTGCGTGCCCCGCGGGCCGGCAGCGCGCCGTCGCCCGGGCTCCTCCTCCTGCCACGCCGATGACCCCGGCCCGCCACCTCGACCACGGCAGGAGAACACACACATGGACACCCGGACACTCCACATCCCCACGCCGGACGGCGCGGCCGACGCCTTCGTCGCGTTCCCCGATGACGGCGCGCCGCGCCCCGGCGTGCTGATGTACCCGGACGGCTTCGGCATCCGGCCCGTACTGCGGGACATGGCCCGCGAACTCGCCGGCCACGGATACCACGTACTCGTCCCCAACATCTTCTACCGGCACGGCCCCGCGCCGGTGTTCGACCTTCCCGAGCACATCGGCGCCGAGGCCAGGCCCGCCGTCTTCGCACAGCTGATGCCCCTGATCGAGGCGCACACCGTCGACAGGACCCTGCGCGACGCCGGCCCCTACCTCGACTTCCTCACCGCCCGGCCGGAGGTCGCCGCCGGGCCGGTCGCGGTGACCGGCTACTGCATCGGCGGCCTGCTGGCGATGCGTACCGCGACGGCCCACCCGGGCCGGATCGCCGCTGTCGCCGCGTTCCACGCCCCCGTGGGCGCCGACGGGCCCGGCGGCTTCGCCGGACTCACCGCCCGGGTCCATCTGGGCCACGCCGCAGGCGACATGACCCCCGACGACCTCGACGGACTCAACCGCGCCCTCGACGCCGCGGGCGTCGACCACACCTCCGAGATCTACCCCGGCACGACCCATGGCTTCACCATGTCCGACACCGACGCCTACGACCCCGCCGCTCTGCGACACCACTGGGACCGCCTGCTACCCCTCCTCCGGCAGACGCTGAGCGTCGACTGAGCCCGTGCCGGTGGACCACGCCGACGGGAGCGCGGACCACCGCAGTGGAGACCAGGCCGTCGTGGCCGCGCAGTCGCGGCCGCGTAGTTGTGACCAGCTGTCGGCCGGCCCAGGCCCCCACGGGCACCACCGTCGTCGACGTCGCGGGCGGCAACGGTGCCCTGCTCGACCGCGTCCTCGCCGCACACCCGGGCCCCCGCGGCATCCTGCTGGAGCGCCGCCACACCGTAGCGGCCACTGCGCCCGCGCCATGCCATGCCAGGCCACGCCGACCCCCTCGTCGTCGAACGCGTCCTGCCCGCCGCCGGCTCGTACTCCCTGGCCACCGCCTGGGACCTGCACATGATGGGCAACGTCGGCGGCCGCGAACGCAGCGCGGCCCGCTACGCCCGGCTCTTCGCCGACGCGGGCCTGGCGCTGGTGGATCGGACGCCGCTGCCACTGGACGGCAGCGTTCCGCACGTCAGTGAGGCGACGGCCGCGGCGGTCTGATCCGGAGCGCGCAACGGGGGTCGTCCGGGCGCACCACCCGCAAGGCCGCCTGCTTCAGCACGGGCGACTGGCAGGCGTTCTCGTCACCGGTGCAGGTGGCGCCCCAGCCGTACTGCTGTACGACCTGGCCGGGGCGGGCGTGGACGGTCGCCAGGCGCGCCGGGCGGACCTTCATCGGGGAGACCTTGATGAGCAGCATGTCGGCGCGCGCGCTGCCCTTGCGTCCGCCGCGCACCGGACGGACCGTGGCGCCCTTGCGCATATCCAGGTCGCCGACCCGGAACGCGATGCGCCTGTCGGCGATCGGCTGCCCCTGTTCGAAGAAGCAGTGGGAAGCGCTGATGATCCACCGACGGGTGACCGCCGTCCCGGTGCACGAGGGCCGGCCGTCGATGAGCATGCGAACCGCCCAGGGCGCATACCTGCTCCGCGATCCGCCGATGACGGCAGAAGCGGGCGCGGATGACATCACCGCCCCCGCCAGCAGCAGCGACAAGCACACCAGCAGCACACGAAGGCGATACAGCATCATGCAGAGCAGGATGCGTCCCATACGCGGGGGATGAGGCGAGCGCCGAGCATTCGGTCGTTTTCGTCGGGCCGTGCGGGGGCCACGATCAGCGACGTATGCCGCGCCACGGCGGGCAGACCTGCCCCCGGTCCGCGGGGGCCACTGTCCGGTTGGGCAGTAGATTCGGTACGGTCCCTTCAGTGCTTCGGCCAGCAGGCACGCCCGAGTCCGGAACGGCCCTCTCGTGGGCCGGTCAGGACCGGCGTCTTTCTGCCTGCCCGAGCGAAAAGGGACCAACCTTGTCCACCAATCAGCGCCGCCCGCACCTTCCCTGCCCGTCCGTGCCTCCGCCCGCGCGGCCGGACCGGGGCGGGACAGCCTCGGCGGGGGGCGGGTCGCAGCCGCCGAGCCCGCAGGAGCGGGCCTTGCGGGCGCAGGTGGCGAGCCTGGACAAGCAGGTCCGCGCGCGGACCGCGGTGGCTCTCGCGCAGGGCATCCTCGTGGGGCGTTACCGCCTCGCTCACGCCGACGACGCGTTCGCGCTGATGCGGGACGCTTCACAGAAGGCCAACATCAAGCTCCACCAGATCGCCGCGGCCCTCGCCGCCGCGCCCGCCCCCGCACCCGGCGCCCCGGTATGGTTCACGGCCCGCACTCACACCGCGCCACCGTCCCTCGCCGGTATGTACGCCGGTGACACCCTCGACCCGCGCAACCAGCAGCAGGTGCTCACCGCCGCCCTGACCCGCGTGCGGGACATCACCGGCGCCGAGGCGGGCAACGTCCAGCTCGCCGAGGCCGGCCTGCTGCGCCTGGAACGCCACCACGAGCATCCCCGCGCGTTCACCGAGTACTTCGCCTTCGTCGAGGACGGCACCGCGTGCTCGCGCGCCGCCCGGGCCGGCCGCCAGGTCACCGTCCGCGACATCGCGACCGCGGACGTCTTCGACGAGACCACCCGCCAGGTCATCCTGGACTCCGGCAGCAGGGCCTGCCACAGCGTCCCCCTGACCGGCAGCGACGGTGTGGCCCGCGGCGTCATCTCCGCCCACCTGTCCCGTCCCACCACCGGCTTCGGCCAGACCCGGCTCGCCGCCCTGCAACAGGCCCAGCGGACAGTCGGCGCGTGGTTGCAGTGGTACCGCGACACCGTGCTCCTGGATGTCCTGGAAACCCTCCACCACCGCGCCATGACCACACAGGCGCATCCCTGACCCCATCGCCCGTCCGTGAGAGGCGCCCTGACTCGCGTGCGCGCAGAGGTGCGTCTCGCCGCGCGGCGGGCAGTGACGCGGGCCGGGCGGCGCACGGTGGCGCACCCTCAACTGCGGTGGCTGTGCGGCACGGCGCGCGGGCGCCGATCTGCGCATTGCCGAACCCCGCGCGGGGGAGTCCACCCGACTGGCCGGGCGTCTCGTCGCGCCCGCCGTGGTCCACGGCGCAACCCTGCCTAAGATCCACTCGTGGATCTTCCCGAGGACTTGATCGAATTGCAGCGCGCCGCGGACCACGAGGGCAGGAAGGTGGGACGCCTCGACGACGACGAGCGGACGAAACAGCGCGACGTGTGGTTCGAGGCCGCGGCCAGGACCGAGGCCGCGGTCACCGCGTACGCGCAGGACGCCGGGTTGAACCGGTTCGACGTCCAGAAGCAGCTGCGGCAGTGCACCCGGCGGCCGCGACAGGAGGGACGGGAGGGGTAGGCCATGTGCGGAGCGGAGGCTCCCGGCGCCGGACAAGCACAGGGCCAGCACGCGGCGAGCACTCGACGAGGCCGGGGCGAGGGCTGGGCGGACACCGGCGCCCGCGTGCCCGGCGGCCACCGCCCACTTACTTGACCGATCGTTCCAAAACCTTCTAGGCTTCCGGTGTGGCCAGGACCAAGGAGTTCGATCCGGACGCCGCGTTGCAGTCGGCTCTCGAGCTGTTCTGGCGGCGTGGCTACGAAGCGACGTCGGTCGCGGACCTCGTCGAACACCTCGGCATCGGCCGCGCCAGCCTCTACGCGACCTTCGGCACCAAGCGCGAGCTCTACCTGAAGGCGCTGGACCGGTACACCGAGACGCGCGACCCGTATCTGCTGGCGGAGCTGTCCCAGCCGGGACCGACACTGCCCGCGGTGCGGGCGGTGGTGCGCCGCTTCGCCGCGGAGGCGTCCTCGCCGCAGGAGCGGCTGAACGGCTGCCTCGTCACCAACACCGCGGCCGAACTCGCCCCGCACGACCCCGCCGCGGCCCGCAAGGTGGAGCGGAGTTGGGAGCAGGTCGAGACCCCGCTGCACTCCGCGCTCGTACGGGCGCAGGCGCAGGGCGAGCTGGCGCGGGACCGCGATCCGCGCGCGCTGGCCCGCATGCTGCTCGTGCTGTTGCAGGGCGTACGGATCGTCGGCAAGGCGTCGGACGATCCGGGCCGGGTGCGGGACGCGGCCGAGCAGGCGTTGGCGCTGTTGGACTGATCCACCCGCGGAAGGAACCACCGGGCTCCTTTCGCGTATCCAAATAATGGACTGATCGGTCAAATATCGGGGGATGTATGACCACCGCAGCAGCCGCTGAAGTCACCGGCGCACGGCAGCGAGCCGCCTTCGCCCTCCTCGGCGCCGTGCAGGCCACGCTCATCTTCACGCTCACGGCGATCGTCGTCCCGCTGCCGCGCATCGGGCGTGAACTCGGCCTGCGCCATGCCGATCTGATCCTGCTCAGCGCCGCCTACGGCCTCACCTTCGCCGGGTTGCTGCTCTTCGGAGGCCGCCTCGCGGACCGGTACGGACCACGGCGCGCCCTCACCGCGGGCCTCGTCTTCTTCGCCGTCGCGTCGGCCGCCGCCCCGCTCGCGCCCGGTCTCGGCACGCTGCTCGCGGCCCGCCTCGCCCAGGGCGCGGGCGCCGCTCTGGTCGCTCCGGCCGCCATGGCCGCCGTACGCACCGTGTACGTCTCACCCGCCGCGTACGGCAGGGCGATGGCCACGTGGGGCGGGCTCTCGGTGCTCGGTGCGACGGCGGGCAATCTGCTCTCCGGTGTCATCTCGGCGTTCCTGTCCTGGCGTTGGACCTTCGCCGCGCCCCTGGTGGTGGCGGCCGTGGCCCTGGTCCTCGCGCCCCGGCTGGTGCCGGACACCGTCCCGGACCGCAACAGGACGCTCGACGTGCCGGGCGCGCTGCTCGGCACCGCCGGCCTCACCCTCGCCGGTTACGGGCTCGTCGTCACCGACGGTGAACCCTGGTCGTCGGCGGGTGTGCTCGTGCCGCTGCTCGGCGGGAGCGCGCTGCTCGCCGCGTTCTGGCACGCCGAACTCCGCTCCCATGACCCGCTGTTGCCGCCCGGATTCCTGCGCGTGCGGCGCCGGGCCCTCGCCGTCGCGGCCATCGCGCTGAGCGCCTGCGCGACCTCACTCACCTTCGTCGTCCTCTCCCTGCATCTGCAGCAAGGCCGCCACTGGCCCGAGTTGCGCATCTCGGCCGCCTTCGTGCCGTTCGCCGTCGCGCTGATCGCGTCCGGCCGGGCGGCGGCCCCGCTCATCCGCCGGTACGGGTCTGCCGCCGTCACGGCCGCGGGCCTCGCCGCGGGCGCCGCCGGCCTCGTCCTGCTCGCGTCCACCGGCCTGGATGTGCGGATCGCTTACCCGTACGGGCTGTTGCCGGGGCTGGTGCTGCTACCGGCCGGGGCCGCGGCCGCCTTCGCCGGAGCCGCCGTGCTCGTGAGTGAAGGCGTACCCCGGAATGAGTCCGGGCTGGCGGGCGGTGTGCTGAACACGGCGATGGAATGGGGCCCCACCGTCCTGTTCGCCGTACTGCTCACGCTCGGCAGCGACGCCGCGTCCTTGGCCGCTACAGGAGCCGCCCTCGCCGCCGTGGCCGTCCTGCTCCACCGCACCGCGTGAAGGCGCGGGGCCACGCATGCAACCGACCCACCCACACACAGGAGTGACCGACATGCACCGCTTCACCGGCAAGAGCGTCCTCGTCACCGGCGCGGGGTCCGGCCTCGGCCGCGCCATCGCGCTCGCCTTCGCCGCCGAGGGCGCGTCCGTGGTCGCCTCGGGGCGCACCGCCGCCACCCTCGACGAGACGGTCGAACGCATCGAGGCGGCGGGCGGCACCGCCGCCGCCGTGACGGCCGACGTCACCGACTCCGGACAGGTGCGCGAGCTGGTGGCGGCGAGCGTCACCCGGTTCGGCGGCCTGCACATCGCGGTCAACAACGCCGGGATCCTGCGCGGCGCGGGACGCGTCGGTGAGGTGAGGGAAGAGGACTGGGAAGCGGTGCTGCGGACCAACGTCACCGGCGTGTGGCTGGCCATGAAGCACGAGATCGCCCACATGCGGGAACACGGCGGCGGCACCATCGTCAACATCGCGTCCAACCTGGGGGCGCACCTGCGCATCCCGAACGCCGCCGCGTACATCACCTCGAAGGCGGCGGTCTCCGCGCTGACCCGGGCCGCGGCGCTCGACCACATCCACCAGGGCATCCGGATCAACGCGGTCAGCCCGGGAGCGGCCGCCGCGCCCATGTCGCTGCGGCCCGGCGAGAGCGAGGCCGACCGGGCCGAGCGGATGAAGTCGGAGAACCCGCTCGGCCGGGTCGCGGAGGCCGAGGAGGTGGCGGCGGCGGTGCTCTACCTGGCCTCGCCCATGGCCGGCGCGGTCGTCGGCACGGATCTGGTCATCGACAGCGGGGCCTCGGCCTGACGACCGCGCCGACGGCAACCGCCGGTGGAGCCGTCAGCCGCGGTCGCCAGTAGCGCTGTCAGCGGCCCGTGGCGCCGTCGACTAGTTCACGCAGGATGTCCGCGTGGCCCGCGTGCCGGCCGGTCTCCTCGATCATGTGCGTGAGCGCCCAGCGCACACTGGGAGCGGGACGGCCCGGCTCGGGCCGGGGGACGGGTGCGCCGAGATCGGCGCACCCGTCGAGCACGTCATTGGCCCGTTCGACCGCCTCGCGGTACCGGGCGACGACGTCGGCCACGCTGTCCGTCGGCGCGGCCCGGAACGTCGCCTGCCAGTCGGTGACGTCCTGCCCGAGGAACAGCGAACGCTCCACGAACGTCAGATGGTTGAGCAGGCCCAGCAGGTTGGTGCCGGAGGACACCGCGGCCGTACGGACCTGCGGCTCGGGCGCGCCGTCGACCTTGGCGGCGATCGAAGTACGCAGGTAGTCGAGGAACCCGCGCAGGACCTCGGCCTCGTTGTTCGCGGTCCTGGGCGGCGGGGTGTCTCCCCGGCGGGGGCGGCGGGTGGTGCCGGGCATGGTGAGCTCGCTTCCCGGGGCAGGCGGTGCGGCGGACCAGGCCAGTCTTGCCGGAACCGCCGTGGGTCGGCACGGAAAATTGCCGTAGCGGCAAACGGGCGCCCCCCGGTCGGTCCCGTCAGGCGCGCTGCCGTGGCCGGCGCGGCGTGGTGGGGCCCGGGGTCGCGGTGGCCAGATGGCCGGTGGTCAGGTGGGTGAGGAGGCGCAGGAACGCCTTCCGGTCGGCCGGCGCGAACGCCGCCAGTGCCTCTTCGTGCACCCGGTCCGCGATCTGCTGGCTGCGCGCGGCCGTCCGCGCGCCCTCCTCCGTCACCGCGATGATCCGCGCCCGCCGGTCCGTGCTTGACGGCCGCCGCTCGGCGAGGCCCGCCTTCTCCAGGGCGTCGACGGTCACCACCATCGTCGTCTTGTCCATGTCGCCGATCTCGGCCAGCTGGTTCTGCGTGCGCTCCTCCTCCAGCGCGTGCACCAGGACGCAGTGCATGCGCGCCGTCAGGCCGATCTCGGCGAGCGCCGCCGCCATCTGCGTACGCAGCACGTGACTGGCGTGGTCCAGGAGGTAGGAGAGGTCGGGCCTGGTCCGGGTGGGGGCGGGCGTCATGGCGGTCATGGTGTCCAGCGTAGAACATCTCCGGTTCCGATAAAGATAGTCTGCAACAGAACTATCGGTTACGGTCGTGCTGTCGTCGCCGCCCGGGAGGGGTGGTGGCCCGACCCGGGAGGACCGTTCGCCGTGTCCGCCAGACCGCAGTTCGCCAGACCGGCCTTCGCCAGACCGGTGGCCGCCAGGCCCGTGCCCGTCAGGCCCCTGAACCAGCGCCCGCGCCGCGCGCCGCGCACCCGTTCCCGCTGGCTCGCTCTCGGTGTCATCGCCGCCGGAACCCTGATGATCATCCTCGACGGCTCCATCGTCACCGTCGCCATGCCCGCTATCCAGGGCGACCTCGACTTCACGCCCAGCGGCCTGAGTTGGGTGGTCAACGCCTACCTCATCGCCTTCGGCAGCCTGCTGCTCCTCGCCGGACGCCTCGGCGACCTCGTGGGCCGCAAGCGCATGTTCCTGACCGGCACCGCCGTGTTCACCGCCGCCTCGCTCCTCGCCGGGTTCGCCACCGGCCCGGGCGTGCTGCTCGCCGCCCGGTTCCTGCAGGGCGTCGGCAGTGCGATGGCCGCCGCGGTCGGGCTCGGAATCCTCGTGACCCTCTTCACCGATCCGCGCGAACGGGCTCGCGCCATCGGCGTGTTCAGCTTCACCGGCGCCGCCGGCGCCTCGATCGGGCAGGTGCTCGGCGGCGTCCTGACCGACGCCCTCGACTGGCACTGGATCTTCTTCATCAACCTGCCCATCGGCGCCGCCGTCCTCGCCCTCGCCGTGGCCGCCCTCCCCGCCGACCGCGGCCTCGGACTGCGCGCCGGCGCCGACGCGTGGGGCGCGCTGCTCATCACCGGCGGACTGATGGCCGGCATCTACGGCGTCGTGAAGATCGAGGAGTACGGCGTCGGCTCGGCGCACACCGTGGGGCTGATCGGCGGCTCGCTGCTGCTCGTCGCGGGGTTCGTCGTGCGGCAGGCCCGGGCGGCCACCCCGCTCCTGCCCCTACGCGTCCTGCGCTCGAGGACCGTCGTCGGCGCCGGCCTCACCCAGATCCTGACCCTCGCCGCGATGTTCGCCTTCCAGGTGCTCGCCGCGCTCTACATGCAGCAGGTCCTCGGCTACGGCGCCGCCGAGACCGGCCTCGCGATGCTGCCCGCCGCCCTCATGATCGGGGTGGTCTCGCTCGGGGTGTCGGCGCGGCTCTCGAGCAGGTTCGGGGAGCGGCAGGTGCTCCTCGCGGGCCTGGTGCTCCTGGCCGGCGCCCTCGGCTGTCTCGCGCGGATGCCCGTGCAGGGGTCGTACGTCCCTGATCTGCTCCCCGTGATGCTGCTGGTCTCCGGCGGCGGGCTGGTCCTGCCCGCGCTCGCGGGGCTCGGTATGTCCGCCGCGGGGGAGGAGGACGCGGGGCTCGCCTCCGGGCTCTTCAACACCACCCAGCAGATCGGCATGGCCCTCGGCGTCGCCGTCCTGTCCACGCTCGCCGCGTCCCGCACCGGTTCCCTGCTGGCCGCGGGGGAGCCGCGGGCGGCGGCGCTGACCGGCGGCTACCGGCTGGCCTTCGGCGTCGGGGCCGCGCTGATCGGAGCGGCCTTCGCGGTGGCGCTGCTGGTACTGCGCCGCCCCCGGCAGACGGAGCCCGGGACCGCCCCGCCCGCCCCGGAGGGACGCGATATCCGTCCGTCCCTGCCCGCCGAGAAGTGACAAGGAGAACTCTGATGTCCGGCCCCGCACCCCGTTCCCTCACCGAGCCCGAACTGCGGCAGATCCTCGAAGACGGCCGCTTCGCGACCCTCGCGAGCGTCCGCCGCACCGGCCACCCGCACCTGTCCACCGTCCTCTACCACTGGAGTCCGGCGGACGCCCTGGTCCGCGTCTCCACCACCGAAGGGCGCCTCAAACCGCGCCAGTACCGCGCGGACCCGCATGCCGCGCTGCACGTCAGGCGCGACGACTTCACCTTCGCCGTGGCCGAGGGCGAGGCGGAGGTGACGGAACCCAGCACGGCGCCCGGGGACGCCGTGGGCCGCGAACTCCTGGCCGTCGCCCGCGAGTTCGTCCGGGCGGGGGCCGAGGAGGAGTTCTTCGCGGAGATGGTCGCCGAGCGACGCGTCGTCATCAGGATCAAGGTGGCACGGCTGTACGGCACCGCGCTCGACGGGGCGGCCTGACCGGGCGGGGACGGGCACGTCGTGCGCCCCGGGACCGAGCGCGCCCGGCTACGGCGTCACGACGTCGGCCATTACACAGCTGATGTTGTCGGGGCCTCCCGCGTCGTTGGCCAGGTCGACCAGCGCGCGTACGGCCGCCTCGGGGTCGGTGACCTCACCGAGCACCCGGTGGAGGGCGGCCTGCGGCACGACGGTCGACAGACCGTCCGAGCGGAGCAGATAACGGTCGCCCGGCCGGGCCTCGTGCAGACGCAGATCCAGGTCGACGCCCCCGCTCCGCGCTGCACGCCCGTGCCCGACTCCGTGCTGCTTCTCGCCCGCGTCCTTGTCGGCGGGCCGGCCGAGGGCTCGTACGAGAAGGGAGCGCTGCGGGTGCGAGAGGGCCTCCTCCGGGGTGAGGCGGCCCTCGTCGACCAGCGACTGGACCATGGTGTGATCGTGCGTGATCTGGAACAGCTCTCCGTCGCGCAGCAGCCGGACGCCGGTGTCACCGATATGGACGAGCGCCAGCTGCGCGCCCGGGCCGGTCCGCAGCAGCGCGGTCAGGGTCGTGCCCGTGGGCGCGGCGGTTCCGGTGCTCGTCCCGGTGGCGCGGGCCACGGCGTCTTCGAGCGCGTTGAGGAGGTCACCCACCGGGGCGGTGCCGCCGTGGTCCACGAGTTGCTGCGGGTCGAACCGCTGGAGCGCGTCGACGGCTGCGGCGCCGGCAGGCTCGCCGGACGGGCCGAACCCGTCGGCCACGGCCAGCAGGCGCGGACCGGCGAACGCGACGTCCTGGTTGGCTTCGCGGACCAGACCCTGGTCGCACAGTGCGGCGTAACGGATTCCTGGGGGTTCGGTGGTGGTCGTGGGCATGCCGGAGTCCTTGCGTGACAAGTGGTCGACGAGGAAGGCGGCCAGGTCTCGCCGGACGGCGGTGTCGGCCTCGACCCGTGCCCAGAAGGAGCGGACCTCCTCGGCCGCCGCGCCCGGAGCCATCGCCCGGATCTCTCTGATCCGGGCGAGCGGCATCCCGAGGCGGCGCAACCAGGCGACCAGACGCGCCGGTTCCAACTGGTCCGGGCGTACAGCCGGTAACCCGTTTCCGCATGCTGTGGCTTGCCCCAGGGGGAAGGTCAAGGCACGGTCAGTCGTAGGGCATCACGGCCGGATACCCGTACTGGCAGGCCCGCACCCCCGAAGCCCCCTCGATGGGAAGCGGCGTGCTTGGTCCGGTGAGGTCGTGACAGGCCGTCAGCTCGTAGGCCAGCGCCAGCACGGCCTGCGCGTCAGCGCCTTCGAGGGTGAGGCGGACAAGTCCGGGGTGCTCAAGATGCTGTTGCGTCGTCATGCCTGTGGCGACGTTCTCCGCTTGATCTTGGTTTCGCACGCCCCGGAACTTCCCTCTATCGAGACGGACCCGCGTCCCCGGTGGACCTGGTAGGCACTGACTGGCGCTGAGAGGTCCGGTACCCCCTGGAAAACTCAGTGTCGTCGCGCGCGTGCTGTCCTGCCCCGGGTGGACGGTGTCCGACTTGGTGCGGCACCTGGGCACGGGCCAGCGCTGGTGGGCCGCGATCGTCGCCGCGGGCCCGGCCGAGGCGCCGCCGGTCAAGGACAACGCGGCGGCGCCGCACGAGCGCGACGCGCTGCCGGCCTGGTACGCCGAGTCGAACGAGCTGCTGCTGCACGCACTGCGCGAGGCCGGCCCGGAGCGCGCGTGCTGGACGTGGTGGAGCACCGGCGTGTCACCAGCGAACGCGTGGGGTGTTGCCCGGCGCCGGGTGCACGAGCTGCTGGTGCACACCTACGACGCCCAACTCGCCGCGGACGCCGTACAGCCGATGCCGGTGGACCTCGCGATCGACGGGGTGGCCGAGTTCCTCGACACCTGCAACTCCACCCCGGCGGCCTGGCCGCACGAGGCCGCCACCCTCCACTACCACGCCACCGAGGGCCGCTCCTGGCTCCTCGCGCTGGACGGCACCGGCGCCTGGCCCGCACGGCTCACGGCCGACGCCGCGCCCGCCTCCGCCTCGGCCACGGGCACGGCCGGGCAGTTGCTCCTCTTCGTCTGGGGCCGCCTCTCGCTGAGCGACCTGAAGGTGGAGGGCGACCAGCGGGTGTTCGAGCGGCTGCACCGTGGGGACGTTCGCCGCGGCCGTGCCGCAGGACTGAACCGCTGCGGCAGCCGTGATCGGGCCGCCCCAGCGGTTCAGTCGCGTACGGCCACGATCGGGCCGGCGCGGTACGGGGTCAGCAGCTCAGGTTGCTGCCCGCCGGGACGCCGAGGATCGAGGTGAAGCTCTGGTAGGCGTTGATCCGGCTCTGGACCTGGGCGGGGTTGCCGCCGTTGCATTCGATGCTGCCGTTGATGGAGCGGATGGTCTCGCCGAAGCCCACACCGTTGACCATGGCGTTGTGGCCGGTCATGGTGCCGGGGCCGGTCTGGGTGTTCCAGTACCACAGGCCGGTCTTCCAGGCGATCGCCGGATCGGTCTGGACGAGGTTGGGGTTGTGGAGGAGGTCGATGCCGAGCGCGTCGCCGGCCGCCTTGTAGTTGAAATTCCAGCTCAGCTGGATCGGGCCGCGCCCGTAGTAGGCGGACTGGCCCGCCGGGCACCCGTAGGACTGCGAAGTGTCGCAGTAGTGCGGGTAGTTGGCGGTGTTCTGCTCGACGACGTAGACGAGGCCGCCGGTCTCGTGGCTGACGTTGGCGAGGAAGGCCGCGGCCTCCTGCTTCTTGACCGTGTCGCTGCCGGTGGCGGCGAAGCCCGGGTAGGCGCTGAGCGCGGCGGTCAGGCCGCTGTAGGTGTAGAAGGAGCTGCGGTTCGGGAACATCTGGTTGAACTGGGCCTCGCTGACGACGAACGAGCCGCCCGACGGGGGTGTCGTGCCGCCGTCCCCGGTGCAGCTGTACGGGTCCCAGTACCAGGTGCTGATGGTGGGGTCGTACCCCGGGTTGTCGTGCGACGCCTTGTAGTACTTGCCGTTGGTGTACTTGACGATGTCGCCGGCGACGTAGGCGCGTCCGGCGGTCCACGCGGGGTAGGCGCAGCTGGTTCCGCCGCCGCTGCCGCCCGAACCCCCGGTACACGAGCCCTGGTCGGCCCAGACTCCGGAGCCGCCGGCGGACGGTGTCTCGCCCTGCGTCCACCACTTGGCCTGCCAGTTGTGCCCGTTGTAGGAGGCGGACGAGCCGCCGGTGTAGACGGCGGTCGCGTTCCAGCCCGCCGCACATGTGGCGGCGGACGCGGTCGTGGTCATCGGTCCCAGAAGGGCGATTCCCACCGCGACAGCGAGAGCGGTGAGGAACGCGAGGAGGCGCTGTCTGGACATGGGCCGCTCCTTGGAGGGGTGAGCGTGACAGTCGCCCCTGACTCAAGCGGAATGGTATGGACCTGTCAAGGTCTAGACCAAATGCTGTTGCAGTAGCGTGAGTTCGGCCTGGCCTGGTGGGACTCCGCCACACCTACTCGAACCGGCCGCGTCCGTCCAGGTGTCTGCGCAGGAAGGCGATCTCCGCCTCGGCGACCTTCTCGTGAGCGGCCAGGAACGGCGCGTAATGCCGCCCTTCGACGTGCAGTACCTCCGCGTCGGGGGCTGCGGCCGCGGCGCGCAGGGCGGGGCCGGGGAGCGTGCTCCGATCCTGATCGCAGACCACCATGAGCAGGGGGCACCGGATCCGGGAGGCGTGCAGGCCGGGCCGGTACCGGCCCATGTGGAGCGCGATCCGCGCCGCGACCGTCTGCTCCCAGTCCGGGTGACGGTGGCCGGGGTCCAGGGCGCGGCCACCGTCCATCGCGTCCGGGGTGGTGAGCGCGGCGACGTCACCGCGTACGCCGGCCGCGGGGATCAGGATCGGACGCCGTCCTACGAGACCGCCGAGCGCGTCCGCGACCGCCAGACCCATGAGCCGCAGCGCGGCGCGGGGTGTCATGGCGCGCAGCGCGTTGGGGGCGAGGGCGCGGCCGTCGACGACCGGCGACTGCGCGATCACCGACGCCAGACCCGTATCGTCCGCCGCCACCTGGAGGATGTGGCCGGCTCCGAGGGAGAAACTCCACAGGGAGACCCCTGCCGGGTCGACGTCGGGCAGCTCGCGCGCGAAGGCGATCGCGGCCTGCCAGTCGGCGCGCTGCTCGGCGAAGCGCAGGACCTGGCGCGGGGCGCCGCCGCTCTCCCCGAAGCACCGGTGGTCGAAGGCCAGGACGGCGAAGCCGGCGTCGTTGAAGCGCCGGGCGAAGAGGTCCGAGGCGGGCTCCTTCGTCACGGCGGTCCCGCCCGCCATGATCACGCAGCCGCCGTTGGTACCTGGATAGCGCCAAGCGGCGCACGTCGTGTCACCGCTGGGGAACCGTACTTTTTCGCGTGGGATGGCGGGGGACACGGGAACCTCTCGTCCTGGGTTTCGGGTACGGGGTCGGGGTGCGGGGTCGGGGTGCGGTCGCCGGGTCGCGGACGGCGACCCGGCGGCCTTCGGCCGTGCAGGATCAGAAGGGGAACCAGTTGCGCGGATCGATGATCATGGCGTCTCCCTCCGTTGCTCAGGTCCCCGTCGTTGCCTCGGGGGGACGGTGTGCAGCACGTGCTCCTCATGCTGGTGCGGGTCCCGGCACCAGAGGCCGCATCCGGTGCCGGGATGAGCGAAACTCGCCTTCATGGCCAACGATCCGGCGGATTCCGTCCTCAGCCTCACCGATCAGCGGCTGGTGGCCGCCCTGCAGTGCGACGGTCGCCTCACGGCCGAGCGGGCGGCGCAGGTACTGGGTCTCGGCGCCGCCACGGTCCGCCGGCGCCTGCACGCGCTCACGGCGGACGGCACCGTGCGCGTGGTGATCTCCCCGGTCGCGCGGCCGCGCAACGGCGGCTCGGCCGGCGCCCTGTTCCTCCGGATCAGGGTGCTGCGGGGAAAACTCGACACGATCGTGGCCGCGCTCGCGGCACGGGAGGACATCCCGTTCATCGACGTCACCACCGCCGGCGACGAGATCTTCGCGGTGGCCCGGACCGAGCCGGGCTCGCGCGACCCGCTGGTGTTCCGCCAGTTGCCCTCCACACAGGCGGTCACCTCCCTGGAGAGCGCCACCATCCTGCACGTCTTCCGGCTCACCTCCGAGTGGCGGCACACCGTCCTGACCCCGGCCGAGCGCACGGCTCTGACCCGGACCGACCCGGAGACGGAGCCGGGGACAGCGCAGAACCGGACATCGGCCGGCTCCCCGGGACCGTACGGCGTCGACACCGACCCCGTGGAACGGTCCCTCATCGACGCGCTCGCCCCCGACGCCCGGCTCTCCGCCGCCGCGCTGGCCGCCCGCACCGGCCACCCGGAGACGACGGTGCGCCGCCGCGTCGCCCAACTGGCCGCCCAGGGACGGCTGGTGACGCAGGTCCTGGTCGACCCCCGCCGCCTCGGGCTGCCCATCGAGGCCAAACTGCTGCTGCACGTGGCCCCCGACCACCTGGGCGCCGCGGGACAGGCCCTGGCCGACCACCCCGCCGTCCACGGCGCGTTCGCGACCTCCGGCCCCTCGAACCTGCACGCCGCCGCCTACTTCCCCGACCTGGCCGCGCTCTACGGCTTCCTCTCCCGCGACCTGGCCGGGCTCGGGATCACCCAGGTGGAGACCGCGATCGTGAGCCGCGCCGCGAAACGTACACCGCCCCTGGGCGGCGAGCATCCCGCCCGGACCACCGCCGCGCGCCGTCGGCGACCGGCCCGCGCAGGGGAGGGGAAGGGGCAGTAGGCGGGGGTCGCGCGGCCGGTGCAGAGCCCCGAAGGGCGTACCGACGCACCCGTCCACAGGTCGCCGTGGCACCGGTACGTTGGACCGTCCCAGATCACCTTTTCGCCGGCGTGGAGGAACAGTGCTCACCGACATGACTGCCGTCGTCACGGGCGGCTCGCGGGGCATCGGCCGGGCGATCGTCGAACGTCTGTGCCGCGACGGAGCAGAGGTGGTCTTCAACTACGCCACCAGCGAGGAAGCCGCAGCCGATGTCGTACGCGCCGTGCAGGCGGACGGCGGCAAGGTCCGGGCCGTACGCCTGGACCTGAAGGACCCGGATGGCGCGGAACGGCTTATGGAGACCGCCGAGGCGCAGCTCGGCGGCCTGGACATCCTGGTGAACAACGCCGCGATGTCCTTCACGCCGACCCCGATCGCCCAGACCGAAGCGGAGGTGTTCGACACCGTGATGGCGGTCAACACCCGCTCGGTCTTCCTGACGACGCGTTACGCGGCCCGGCGGATGCGCGACGGCGGGCGGATCGTCAACATCTCCACCCTGAACACCACGCGCCCGGCACCCGGCATCGGGCCGTACGCCGCCAGCAAAGGCGCCATCGAACAGCTGACCGCGGTCGCCGCCCGGGAGCTCGGCGCGCGCGGCATCACGGTCAACACCGTCTCTCCCGGCGCGACCGACACCGATCTGCTGCACGCGACCAATCCTCCGCAGGCCCTCGAAACGGTCATCGGCGTGACCCCGCTCGGCCGGCTGGGACAGCCCTCCGACGTGGCCGACGTCGTCGCGTTCCTCGCCGGTCCCGACGGGCGGTGGATCACTGGCCAGAACCTGCGGGCGACCGGCGGACTCTGAGAACGCCTGCGCGGCCCTGCGGGTTCAGCCGGTCCTGCGCGGCAGGTTGTGCAACGTCACCTCGGTCAGCTCGCCCTCGTCCACCACGGCTGTCATATAGGTGCAGTACGGCTGGCGGCGCCGGTCGGTCGGCGAGCCCGGGTTCAGCAGGCGCAGCCCGCCCGGCGCCGTCGTGTCCCAGGGGATGTGACTGTGCCCGAAGACCAGGACGTCGAGGTCCGGGAAGCGTTCGGCACAGCGGCGCTCCCGCCCCGGGGCCGCGCCCGTCTCATGGACGACGCCCAGCCGCAGGCCACCGAGGTCCGCCCGGGCCACCTCCGGCAGCCGCGCCCGCAGCCCGGAACCGTCATTGTTTCCGTGGACACCGATCAGCCGCCGGGAGCGGGACTCCAGCAGATCCAGCGTCGCGGTGTCCACCCAGTCGCCGGCGTGGACGACCACGTCGGCGAGCGACAGCTGCGCCAGCAGCTCGGCGGGCAGCTCCTTCGCACGCTTCGGCAGATGGGTGTCCGACATCAGCAGCAGAAGCATGGGGCCACTATCGCGCATCCCCTCGCGCCCCGTCCGCCCCGCCCGCAACCGTGCACCCCGGGTGTCTGTGATCGTTCCGGGGGGAACAGGCACTCCGTGCGCGAAGCAACCGATCCCCTTCTCAACCTCGTCAAACGTGGCAAGGAACCCGCCGTGGTGCAGACGGTGCGCTCCACCGCCGCGGCCGTCATCTCCTACGTCGTCGCCCTCAGACTCAGCAGCGAACCCGTCCCCCTCACCGCCCCGCTGACCGCCCTCCTCGTCGTCCAGGTCACCCTCTACGCGACCATCCGCACCGGCATCAGCCGGGTGAACGCCGTCGTGGCGGGGGTGCTGATCGCCATCGGGTTCAGCGCGCTGGTGGGGCTGAGCTGGTGGAGCCTCGGCCTGATCATTCTGGCCGCGCTGACCATCGGCCGGTTCGTCAAAGCGGGTGACTTTCTCGTCGAGGTCGCGATCAGCGCCATGCTCGTCCTGGGCGTCACCCAGGCGGCGGGGGCAGCCTGGGACCGCGTGCTGGAGACGCTGATCGGCGCGGTCGTCGGACTCCTGTTCAACACCCTGTTCGTCCCGCCGGTGTGGGTGTCGTCGGCGAGCGAGTCACTGCTCGACCTCTCCCGCCGGATGTACCGCCTGACGAGCAACATGCACGACCAGCTCGCCGGACCCGTCTCGGTCGAGGAGGCGGCGACGAAACTGCACGAGGCGCGCCGCCTCGACAACGACATCGCCGACGTCGACGCCGCGCTGCGGCAGGCCGAGGACAGCCTGCGGTTCAACCCGCGGGTCAAGGAGGGCCTGCTCTCGCGCGTCGTCCTGCGCACCGGCCTGGACACGCTGGAGATCTGCTCGGTCGTCCTCAGGGTCTCCTCGCGGACCCTCACGGACCTCGCCAAGGCGCGTGCGGGGGAGCCGCTCTACCCCGCGCACGTCTCCCAGGCGCTCCAGGAGATGTACACCCATGTGGGCGGAGCCTTCCAGGCGTTCGCCGTGCTGATCACCTCACAGGTCAGTGCCAGCGCGGAGGACGCCGAGTCCCGGCTCACCGAGGAACTCGCCGCCGGGCGCAAGAGCCGCGACCAGGTCGCCGCCATGTTGCTCGACCTGGTGCGGGACGAGCCCGAACAGTGGCAGTTGCACGGGGCGCTGCTCGCGGAGGCGGACCGGATCCTGGACGAGATGGACGTGGAGAAGCGGTCGGCGCGGCTCGTGGAGGAACTCGACCTGCGCGCGCGCGAGGCGCAGGACAGACACCCCCGGCTGACGGCCTTCAAGCGCCGGCTGCGCGGAGCCTCCCGCCGCCTGCGCCACCTGCGCGAGCGCGGCTGAACCATGCGGGCCGGCCCGGAAGCCGCAGCCGCTCATCCGGCGGGCCTGCGCCTGTAGCGAGATCGCCGGGCGGACAGGCGGGCCCTACCGGCGGATGGCCGAGATGAGTCCGCCGGGCCGTTCCTCGCGGCGCGGCGGCGTGCCGATCGGGCGGCCGTAGGCGGCGGCGCGCTCGCGCAGGGTGTGGCTTTCGGCCTCCCAGCCGTGCCCGGCCAGCCAGCCCACCGGGTCGTCGGGCATCTCCGAGACCCACAGGGACGCGGCCGATCCCGGGGCGGCGCCCGCGCCGAAGCGCTCGACGACGCCGCGCGAGCCCAATGTGAGCCCCATCCGGCTGCCCGGGGCCGAGCGCGCGCTGATTCGGGCGAGCAGGAGTTCCACCGCCTCCTCGGGCAGGTAGATCAGCAGCCCTTCGGCGATCCACGCGGTCGGCTCGGCGGGGTCGTGCCCGGCGGCGGCCAGAGCGGCCGGCCAGTCCTCACGTAGATCCACGGCGAGGGTGCTCCGCTCGCAGCGTGCGACCGCCCGCTCCTGGCGCAGCACCGACGCCTTGAACTCCAGCGGCGCGGCGGTGTCGACCTCGAACAGCCGGGTGCCCTCGGGCCACGCCATCCGGAAGGCCCGGCTGTCCATGCCGGCACCGAGCAGGACGACCTGCCGGACCCCGGCCGCGCAGGCCCGGCGCAGCAGGTCGTCGAGGAACTTCGTCCTGATGACGATGGAGAACGACACCGCCTGCCGACGGCGCCGCGCGGCCTCGTCGTCGGGCAGCGGCGCCGAGGAGGGCCACAGGCCACCGGCGGCGGCGAAGGCCTGCGCCAAGGGGTCGCGGAACAGGGCGTTCGCCCGCTCTGTCTCCAGCGCCCGCACCCTGGCCACTCCCACCGATGTGGCCCACACTCCTGACGGCTGCACCCGCCCCTGCTCCTCGGTCACCGCGCCAGCGTAGAGGAACGAACGCGGGGGCCGGGCGGTCGCACCGGGGCCGGGCACGGCCGGTCGGCCATCCCACGCCGGCCGCCGGCGGCCACGGCCGAGGTGCGGGCGGCTCGAACCAGAGGGGTCGGCGGGTGCCCCGGTCTGCTGGTGCGAACGGGAGAGGGGCGGTGTAGAGAGCAGGCATGTCGCCAGATCCCGGCGGATCCGGCCGGCCGGCGCGCGCCGGCGCGGCCATGGTCACGATCCCGATCGCGTGGATCGTCGTGGGTCCGTGATCGATCTCCTCGCGCCACCCCACCTCCGTCTCGGCCCGCTGGGCGCGCCGGCCCTGAACCCGGCCGGAGCGTCCGGCGTCCAGGGTCGACGGCGCCACCCACGGCCTTGGCGACGCGCGCGACCCCGCCCCGGAAAACGAGCGGCAGTCTGCCCCGGGTCCGCGGTACGGTGCGCCGATGTCAGAGATCAGGAAGTTCCAGGTCACCTTCGACTGCGCGGAACCTGAGCGCGTCGCCCGGTTCTGGTGCGAGGTGCTGGGGTACGTCCCACCGCCGCCCCCGGAGGGGTTCACCACCTGGGAGGATGCCAACCGCGCCCTGCCCCCCGAGAAGCAGGGGGCCTGGTTCGCGTGCAGCGATCCCGCAGGGGTGGGCCCGCGTCTGTACTTCCAGCGCGTCCCCGAGGGAAAGGCCGTCAAGAACCGGGTCCACCTCGACGTCCGGGTCGGCACCGGCCTCGTGGGCGCCGAACGCCTCGCCGCGCTCGAAGCGGAGTGCGCGCGTCTGGTCGAGCTGGGTGCGACGCATGTGCAGACGCTGTACGCCGATGAGGAGAACGAGTCGTGCATCCCGATGCTGGACGTCGAGGGCAACGAGTTCTGCATCGACTGACGCCCGTCGCCGAGGGGATGGCGCGCTACCGCCGGTACCGCGAGCGACGCTTCGGGCTGTAGGCGTGAACGCGGGGTGCGGGGGCGATGCAGTGTCTAGGGGCGGGCATTCCGATGCGCTTGTGCGGTGACCGTTCTGTTGCCGTCGCGACAATCTTGGGCTGGGCGCCGAACGCCCAGGAGACGGCGCACTGTTCGCAAGCGCCGGAAGCCCGCCATGCCCGTGCCCGTGGTTGCAACGGTCGCGGGACGGCAAGAGCCCGTCCCCGACCCTCGGCACCACACCTTTTCGGCCACCGCCGCAACGCGCCACACGGCATATACCGGTCCGGCCCGAATCGGTGCGCGGGGTATTGACGCGTACACGCTTAGTGGCTTCCATGGGCGCGGCCCCGGTTGTCCCCGGCGGCCGCCCGAGTCAGGAGACCCCGGGCGACTCGCACGAGCGTCACGCCGGGTGCCCACGCCCGCCCCACCCCTCCATCGCCCCACGCACCGCGCCCCACCTCCGCCGCCAGTTGGGAGCGCTCCCAAGCTTCCTCCCCCGCCATTCGAGAGGCCCCCCATGAGACACCCGCCCACCCGCTTACGGCACGCCCTGCTCATCCTGCTGGCCGCGTTCGCGATCACGCTCGTACCGCTGCTCGCCGCACCCGCGCAGGCGGCGCCCGCCCAAGCCGCCACGCGAGCCGGATCCGCGCTCGCGCCCGCGGGCTCCGGATACTGGCACACCAGTGGCCGCCGTCTCCTGGACGCGCAGGACCAGCCGGTACGCATGGCGGGGATCAACTGGTTCGGGTTCGAGACCGCCAACTACGCGCCTCACGGCCTCTGGTCCCGCGACTACAAGTCGATGCTCGACCAGATGAAGTCGCTCGGCTACAACACGGTCCGCATGCCGTACAGCGACGACATCTTCAAGGGCACCATCCCCACCGGGATCACCTACGCGAACGGCCTCAACACCGACCTGGAAGGCCTCAACTCCCTCCAGGTGATGGACAAGATCGTCGACTACGCGGGAGCCGTCGGCCTCAAGGTCGTCCTCGACCGCCACCGGCCCGACTCCTCCGCCCAGTCGGCCCTGTGGTACACCTCCTCGGTCCCCGAGACCACGTGGATCGCCAACCTCAAGGCGCTCGCCACCCGTTACCGGGGAAACTCCGCCGTCGTCGGCATCGACCTGCACAACGAACCGCACGATCCGGCCTGTTGGGGATGCGGGGACAAGAACACCGACTGGCGGCTCGCCGCCGAACGGGCCGGGAACGCCGTCCTGTCCGTCAACCCCGACCTCCTCGTCTTCGTCGAGGGCGTGCAGACGGTGAACGGCCAGTCCACCTGGTGGGGCGGCAACCTCGCCGGCGTGGCCTCCGCCCCCGTACACCTCGACGTCGCGAACCGGGTCGTCTACTCCGCGCACGACTACGCGACGAGCGTCGCACAGCAACCCTGGTTCAGCGACCCGTCGTTCCCGGCGAACATGCCGGGCATCTGGGACAAGAACTGGGGCTACATCTTCAAGCAGAACATCGCCCCCGTGTGGGTCGGCGAGTTCGGCACCACTCTGCAGTCGACCGTCGACCAGAAATGGCTCGCCGCCCTGGTCGACTACCTCCGCCCCACGGCGGCCTACGGCGCGGACAGCATCAGCTGGACCTTCTGGTCGTGGAACCCCAACTCGGGTGACACGGGCGGCATCCTCAAGGACGACTGGCAGACCGTGGACACCGTCAAGGACGGCTACCTGGCCTCCGTCAAGGCGCCGGCGTTCGGCGGCGGCGGAGGGGGCGGGGGCGACACCACCGCGCCTTCCACGCCCGCCGGGGTCCGGGTGACCGGCACGACCTCGTCCAGCGTCTCGCTGTCCTGGACGGCCTCCACCGACAACACCGCGGTGACGGCCTACGACGTCTACCGGGGCACCGGCAAGGTCGGATCCGCGACCGGCACGACCTACACGGACACCGGCCTGACCGCCGCGACCCGCTACGAGTACACGGTCCGGGCCCGCGACGCCGCGGGCAACACCTCGTCGGCCTCGACACCGGTCGCGGCCACGACCTCCGGTTCGGGCGGTGGCTCGTCCGGCTGCACGGCCTCCTACAAGGTGAGCAGTGACTGGGGGAGCGGCTTCAACGCCGAGGTCACCGTCACCAGCACCGGGACCACCCCGACCAAGTCCTGGCAGGTCACCTGGGAGTGGCCCGGCAACCAGACCATCAGCAGCATGTGGAACGCCGCCTACACCCAGGCCGGTGCGGCGGTGACCGCCCGCAACGCCGAACACAACGGCGCCCTCGCCGCCGGCGCGTCGACCTCGTTCGGCTTCGGCGCGGCGCCGGGCGGTGCGGGTACCCCCACACTGCTCTGCCGCGCGAGCTAGAGGGGCCGGATCACGGGAAGACCTCCGTGCGGGGTGGAGGCGTGCAGGGTGCACTTCGCACCGCACGGAGGTCCCCTGGGCTCTATTGATGGCGTCCTACCCGCTCCGCCAGCTCAGCGCCTCTCGTACCTGGTCATGACCACGCCGCCAGGAAACGTCCGGGTCTCCACCAGGCGCAGTTTCACCCAGCTGTCCAGCGCGGAGAGGAACGGTGTGCCGCCACCCACCAGGACCGGGTGGGCGGCGATCACGTACTCGTCGATCAGACCGGCACGCATCGCCGCCCCGGCGAGCGTCGCGCCGCCGATGCTCATGGGAGCGCCGTCCTCGGCCTTCAGCCGGGTGATCTCGGCGATCGCGTCGCCCGTGACCAGACGGGCGTTCCCGTCGACCTTGTCGAGCGTCGAGGAGAACACCACCTTCGGCGTGGCTCGCCAGGTTCGCGCGAACTCGATCTCCGCCGGGGACGCGTCGGGCTGCCGGTCGCGGGTCGGCCAGTAGGGGCTCATCGTCTCCCACAGTTTGCGTCCATACAGCGACAGGCCACTCGCCCGCTCGTGGTCCAGCCACCACTGGAACAGCTCGTCGCTCGGCGGTCCGCTCCAGCCGATGTCGTCCCCGGCCGCGGCGACGTAGCCGTCCAGGGTCAGGTTCATGCCGTAGATCAGTTTCCGCATGGCTCAGCCTTCTGTCCGGGGGTGTCCGGCGTAAGGACCAGCATGAACCGGGAAACTCATCGGTGCCCGCCTTGCTACCGGTGCTGTGCTACCGGTACCAGTCGTCATCCTCGCCGTCGGCGAGCGAGCGGCTCAGGTAGTCCGCCAAGTCCCGGGCCACCCAGCGACGGCTGTCCGTCTCGTGCTCCCAGACGAAGATGTCCGGCCGCCGGGGTGTCTGGACGAAGGCGAACTGGTCCCCGCCCGCGTCGCCTCCGAAGAACAGGAGAGCGTCGAAGGGCATGTACAACTGGGCGAAGGACGCGTCTGTGCGGAAGAGGAGGTTCTGCTCGACCATGCGGTCGACCGGCCAGACGGTGTCCGCCGCGTAGTGCCCGGCGATGCCGTCACACTCCAGAAGCAGTCGTCTCAGCTCTTGGGGCAGCTCACATCCCAGACGCCGTTCCGCATCCGCGAGGGCCCTCTCCTGTGCGGGGCCTTGCAATTCCGCTCCAGGAAAGGCTTCGAGAGCCGCTTTCCTCCACATGGCCCGGAGCGTACTCCGCGGTCCGCCCGGCCCCGTCGGAGGGACTGCCCCCGGGACTTGAGATGACGCACCGACCTACCTTGAAGGGTGTCTCCCGTTACGGTTCACGCGAGCGGGATGTCGTGGTCGGGGCCGCGTTCGCTTTCCGGGCGGGGGCCGAAGTAGCGGCGGTCGCCCTCGGTGATGGGGACGTCATTGATGCTGGCCTCGCGGCGACGCATCAGGCCGTTGTCGGCGAACTCCCACAGCTCGTTGCCGTAGGAACGGAACCACCGGCCCTGCGCGTCGTGCCACTCGTACTGGAAGCGGACGGCGATGCGGTCCTGGTGGAAGCTCCACAGACTCTTGCGCAGGACGTAGTCGAGTTCGCGCTCCCACTTGGCCGTGAGGAAGGTGACGATCTCGTCCCGGCCGGTGAGGAAGACGTCCCGGTTCCGCCAGGTGGAGTCCTCGGTATAGGCGAGGGCGACCCGCTGCGGGTCTCGGGTGTTCCAGGCGTCCTCGGCGGCCTGGACCTTGGCGCGGGCCGTGTCGAGGTCGAAGGGCGGGAACGGCGGGCGCGCGGCGGTCATGGCAGGGCTGTCCTTCACTGTGCGGTCCGGTACCGGTCGGTGAGCGGCGGGTTGTCGTGGGCGGCGGTGACGGTGTCGGCCCGCAAGGGCAACAGGCCCCCGGACACCACCTTTCGGGGCGTGAAATGGACGCGCCGGCCGGTACGGTCGTCATCGCCCGGCACACCCGGTTCGGTCCATTCGAGGCGGGCCCGGCCGGACAGGTGGAGCGTACGGCCGGTGGCGAAGTCGCAGAAGAGCAGGGCGGCGGTCGGATCGACGGCGAGGTTCCCGAGGGTGTTGAACATGTTGTTGCCCGCGTAGTCCGGCCACCACAGCCGGCCGTCCTCGACCCGGACGAATCCCGGTGGCCCGCCACGGTGCGAGACATCGTTGCCGTGTGTGGGGTGTGCCGTGCCGATCAGCAACGTATCGGACCGGCCGATCAGCTCGACGTCGTCGTCCGACAGCACGCTCGCGTGCCGGGGTAGCCGCGCGCTGGGCGGGGCGAGGGGCGCGGCGTGCAGGTCGCGGCTCTGAATGTAGGAGGGACAGTTGCCGTACGCCTGTTCCACCTCAAGGCGTAGCCCGTCGCTGTCCAGCCCGGAGAGGAAGCCGTTCACGCGGAGACGTCGCCGCGTGGCGAACTCGACGACGATCAGTCCGACCGGCTGGTCCATCGACATGTCTACAAGAGGATCGCCCGAAGTCGGCCGGACCCGTACATCGAGAACTGTCGGTGAGGTGACGTGCAGGAAGCCGGGCCGGCCGGTGAGGGGAGAGGTCCACAGCGTGCCGTGCGCGTCGCGCGCGGTGATGGCCGCGAAGCCGCGCTCGGCCAGAAACCGGCTCGCTCCGGCGCCCAGGTGTGCGGGGGCCAGCATGCCGGTGAGCCGGGCAGCCTCGCGAGCCACGCCCGCCCGGCGCTGAACGGCCAGTTCACCGTCGTGGAAACCCGCGGCGGTCTCGCGTCCGGGAGCCTTCATCGATCGTCCCTCCGCTTTCCGCCGGGACCGACAGGGTCGACGGTATGACGCTTGGAAACGCCTGCAACCGTGAGAACCATCGCACCCCGCAGCGTTTCATGTCAACGGTTATCGGCGCCTTCAACCGTTAGAACTGCGGTAGCCTCCCGGTATGGACGCGAACGCACCCCTGCTGGGCGAGCCGCTCCCCGTGGAGCTGATGAACACCATCTGGGCGGACCGGAACGGCGTGCACGACGCCCTGCGCGACACCGACGGCACCCGAGCCTGGCTGCACGCCGTCTCTTCGCGGACGGACCTGATGGCCCCGGCCGACCTGGCCGCACTCACCGCACCCGACCTCGACCGTCTCGGCGACCGGCTGGTCCGCCTCCGCGACGCCCTGCGCCGGCTGGCCGCCGAGGTCACCGGCGACCCGCGGCCGTCGGCCGCCTCCGACGTGCGGAGACTCCACGCGGCCGTCACCCAGCTCAACCGGATCGCCGCTGACACGCCCCACTGGGCGTCGCTGTCCTGGGCGCCCGGCGAGGAACCCGCACGTCACGTCCGTACCAGCGGTCCGCCCGTCCCGGCCGCCGTCTCGGCCATCGCCCAAGAAGCCGTCTCGCTCTTCAGCCAGAACGCGCGCCGACAGCTCCGCGCCTGTCTGGCGCCGGGCTGCGTCCTGTATTTCCTGAAGAACCACCCCCGCCGGGAATGGTGCTCGACCGGCTGCGGCAACCGCGCCCGTTCGGCGCGCCACTACCGACGCCGCCGTCAGAGCGCCGATCGAGACGGACTCGGTGTCCGTATCTGTGGGATGTGTGGCCTGCCAGACATGGCGGCCGGACCGCCGAGCCGGAAGAGTTGCTCCTGTTCAGGACCGAGCAGCAGCGAGAAGGAATCAGGTGAGAGACCGTGACGACAGACGCGGACGTCCAGGCCGGGGTGCGGGTACCGGACACGAGGCTGGCGCGTGAGGCGACCGAACTGGTGCGGGCCGGCACCAGCGACCTGGTCTTCCATCACTCCCGCCGGGTGTACTTCTTCGGCAGCCTTCAGGGCCGCAACCGCGACCTCAGCTTCGATCCGGAGCTGCTGTACGTCGCGGCGATGTTCCACGACCTCGGGCTGAACGAGGAGTTCCGCACCAGCGGCCGCCGCTTCGAGGTCGACAGCGCTGACGAAGCGCGCCGCTTCCTGCGGACCCACGGACTGCCGGAGGACAGCGTGCGCCGGGTGTGGACGGCGATCGCCCTGCACACCACCCCCGGTGTCCCGGAGTTCATGGAGCCGGAAGTCGCCCTGGTGACGGCCGGGGTGGAATACGACGTCCTCGGCATCGGATACGCGGACATCTCGCCGGCGGACCGGGAGGACATCGTGGCGGTGCACCCCCGTCCCGACTTCAAGAACCGCATCCTGGGCGCCTTCGCCGACGGTGTCCGGCACAAGCCGGAGACGACCTTCGGCAACGTCAAGGCCGACGTGCTCACGCACTTCGACCCCGACTTCCAGCGCGGGGACTTCGTGCGCACGATCCTGGACTCCCCATGGACCGAGTGACAGCCGCGCTTGCGCCCGCCGCCGGCCGGAGCGTCGTGATCGTGGCCTTCGACGAGGTCCAGCTGCTGGACGTCAGCGGTCCGATGGAGGTCTTCACGACGGCCAACCGCTACGGCGCCCGCTACGACGTCAGCGTGGTCTCCCCGGCCGGAAGCGACGTGCTCACCTCCTGCGGTCTGCGCATCGCGGCGGGCGATCGCCCCGGCAAGCCGATCCGGCCCGTGGACACGCTGCTCGTACCCGGCCGACGGGACTGGCGCCGTGCTGTCGGCGACAGCGCCCTGATCGACCTCGTGAGCGAGCTGGCGGAAGGGGCGCGCCGGATCACCTCGGTCTGTGCGGGCGCGTTCGTACTGGCCCGGGCCGGGCTCCTGGACGGACGGCGCGTCGCGACCCACTGGGAACTGGGCGAACAGCTCGCCGCCGCCTACCCCGGCGTACGAGTGGAAGCGCATCCGGTGTTCGTGCGCGACGGCCACGTCTTCACCTCGGCCGGGGTGACCGCGGGGATCGACCTGTCCCTCGCGCTGGTCGAGGCCGACCACGGCGCGGACGTCGCCCGGCAAGTGGCGCGCCAGCTCGTGGTCTTCATGGCACGCCCGGGAGGACAGTCGCAGTTCAGTACGCGGATGACACCGCGCGGGCCGCACCACCCGCTCGTGCGGCGTGCGATGGACGAGGTGGCGGCCGACCCCGCACTGCCGCACGGAACCGAGAGACTCGCCGGGCTGCTCGGTGTCAGCTCCCGGCACCTGGCCCGCCTCTTCCGCGGCGAGACGGGCATGACGGTCGGACAGTACGTCGACGCCGTCCGGGTCGAGGCGGCGCAGGCACTGCTGCACGCCCCGACCGCGACCGTGGAACAGGTGGCGCGGGAGGCCGGATTCGGTTCGTCGGAGACCATGCGGCGCGTGTTCCAGCACAACCTCGGCGTCTCGCCCACCACCTACCGGGCCCGCTTCCGCACCACCGCCCCCGCCTAGCCCCCACCACGCCTGCGACCGCTGCGGAACTCGCCAGGGCACGGCCGTCCTGGGGGAGGGCCGCTATGCCCTGCCATCAGCCGGAACGGGGACCGTGAGCGTATGCCGGAGCGCCGTCTCGGGGTCCAAGACGCTCCCCGCCCGGAAGGCCGCCGCGAAGGATGCGGCGCCGAGCGCGGCGCGGGCGCGGGCGGCCACCCGGTCGACGTCCCCCCGCTCGGCCGCGGGCAACGGGACCTCCACACCCCGCCGGGCCGCGTCCGCCGCCCCCAGCAGCACCGCCGCCTCCCTCGCCGCCCCCGCCAGGGACACCGCCCCGGCCAGCCCCTCCAGCGTCAGCGCGTACGCCCGCGGCTCCCCGAGCACCCGGGCCGCGTCGAGCCCCCCGCAGATGGTGACCGCGCGCACCTCCCGCATCGCCGCGCTGTTCGGCGAGGAACCCGAACTCCGCGGCCAGCAGATGGTCCCCGGCGGGTGAGGCCAGGTCGCCCTGGGCGGCGCGGAGCCGGACCAGGAGCCGTTCGGCCGCGTCGAGGTCGCCGGAGCGCCGGGCGCCGAGCGCGAGACCCATCCGGGCGTGGATCTCGCCGTACTTGTAACCCTGCTCGACCGCCCGGTGCAGAGCCCGTTCGTGCAGGTCACGGGCGCGTTCCCAGTTCTGGTTCAGGAGGGCGAGCCGGCCGAGTCCGGAGAGCCGCGCCGACACCTCGGCAGCGAGCCCCAGCTCCTCCGCGATCCGCAACCCTTCCCGGCCCAGCCGCTCCGCCTCCGCGTACTCGCCCTTGATCTCGGCGAGCGCCGCCAGCGGCTGGATGGTCTGCAACGCGCCCCACTCGTCCCCGAGGTGGTGGAACAGTTCCGCCGACCGCCGTCCGTCGCGGCGCACGGCGTCGAGGTCGCCGCGGATGAGCGCGTGCAGGGCGCGCAGAGCGAGCACGGCGGCGGTGGACCACAGATCCTCGGGATCCGGGGGGTACGTGTCGAGATAGCGCCCGCAGGCATCGGGATCGCCACCGTTGAACAGGGCGTACGCGGAGAGCCAACGGGCATGCGGTGACACCCTCGCGGCGCCGGCGGCCGGGGCGTCGGCGGTGCTCGCGCGGGTGGGTGCCGCAGGCGTGCCGGCCCCGGTCAGCAGCCCGAACGCGGTTCGCAGCACAGCCACCTCCCCGGCCGGATCCTGTTCCCGCGCCACCGCGGACAGCGCCCGGTACGCCTCCGTGAGCCGCCCGCGCAGCAGCCACCACCAGGCCAGCGCGGAGGCGAGCCGCGCCGCCACGGCCGGGTCGCGCCGGGCCGCCGTGTCGAGGGCGGCGCGCAGGTTGGCGGCCTCGGCGTCGAGCAGCATCAGCTGCTCCCGCTGGCCTCCGTCGCGCAACCGGGGCGCGGCCCGCTCGGCGAGAGCGGCGTAGTGGTCCAGATGCCGGCCGCGTACGGCGTCGGTGTCGTCCAGCTCGTCGAGCCGGTCCAGGGCGTACGCGGAGACGGATTCGAGCAGCCGGTAACGCGGTCCGGCCGGGGTGTCCACGGGGACGACCAGGGAACGGTCCACGAGACGTGTCAGGAGGTCGAGGACGTCCGCGCACTCGACCCCGTCCCCGGCGCACACGGCCTCCGCGGCCCGCAGCGTGCAGCCGTCGCGGTGCACGGCGAGGCGGCGCAGCACGATGCGTTCCGGCGCGGAGAGCAGCTCCCAGCTCCAGTCGATCATCGCGCGCAGCGTCCGCTGCCGGGCGGGCGCACCCCGCTGCCCGGCCCGCGCGCCGACACCGAGCACCCGGAACCTGTCGCCGATCCGGTCGGCCAACTCCCGTACGCCAAGCGCCCGTACCCGCGTGGCGGCGAGCTCCAGGGCGAGGGGGATGCCGTCGAGACGGCGGCAGATCTCAGCGATCGCGTCCGGGTCGCGGGCGGGGTCGAAGCCCGGCGCGGAGGCGGCGGCGCGGGCCGTGAACAAGGCGACGGCCTCGTCCGGCGCCAGCGGCCCCACGACCAGCACGGCCTCTCCGGCGGCGGCCAGGCCCAGCGGCTCCTGGCTGGTGGCGAGGATGCGGAGCCGGGGCGCGGCACGCAACAGGGCGTGAGCCAACTCCGCTGCCGCGTCGACGACATGCTCGCAGTTGTCGAGCACGAGCAGGACGTGACGCTCGCGCAGTGCGTCGGTGAGCCGTTGCTCAGCGCAGGTGCCGGGGTGGGCGGAGGTGCTACGCGGGGCCGGAGCGTCGTGCAGGCCGAGGGCGGTGGCGACGGCTTCCGCGAGGTCGTCGGTGCCGCCCACCACTCCGGCCAACTCCACGAGCCACACCTCCCCGGCGCTCTCGCCCGCCCGCCGCGCGGCTTCTACGGCGACCCGCGTCTTGCCCACCCCTCCGGGCCCGGTGAGCGTGACCAGCCGCCCGTCGCCCAGCAGCCGTCCCAGGGCGGCGAGGGTGGCGGCGCGACCGATGAGAGGGGTGGTGGGGGCGGGCAGCCGCGAACCGGGGGCGGGTACGACGGCCGCGGGGAGCTGGGCTCCGGTGGCGGGTGGTGTGACGGCGGCGGGCGGCTGGGTTCCAGCGGATTTCAGCGCCCCGGCGACCGGAACCGAACCCCGCGCCCGTGTATCCGCGGATCCGGCTTCCCCCGAGAGCAGCCCCGGATCCTGACGGAGGATCGCTTGGTGCAGGGCGACGAGTTCCGGGGTCGGGTCCACGCCCAGTTCGTCCGCGAGGACCTTGCGCAGATGCTCGTACGAGGTGAGGGCCTCGCTTTGGCGTCCCGCCCTGTACAGCGCGCGCATCTGCAAGCCGCGCAGCCGCTCACGCAGCGGATGATCCTCGACCAACGCCCCCAACTCAGCGGCTGCCGAGCCGTGTTGCCCGAGCGACAACCGGGCGTCGGCCAGTTCCTCCAGCGCCGCGATCCGCAGCTCCTCCAGCGCGCTCCCCGCTGCCCGCGCGAACTTCGCGTCCGCGAAGTCGGCGAAGGCCACCCCGCGCCACAACTGGAGCGCTGTGGTCAGCAGTTGTACGCGCTCACCCGCGTCCGGCACCGCGCGCGCCCGCTCCACCAGCCCCTGGAATCTCACGGCATCGATGTCGGCCCCCTCCAGCACCAGCCGGTACCCGGCGCCCTGCCGTACGACGCGCTCCCGGCCGATGGCGCCGCGTAGCTGGGAGACCTTGGCCTGAAGGGAGTTGACGGGGTTCGACGGCGGCCGCCCGCCGCCCTCACCCCACAGCCCGTCGATGAGCCGGTCGACGGAGACACCCCGCCCCTCGGCCGCGAGCAGAATGGCCAGCAAGGCCCTGACCTTCGCCTCGGGCACCCCGACCACGCGACCGTCGCGGTCCCGCACGACGAGAGCCCCCAACACCCCGAACCACATGCGTGCACGGTACCCGGCCGGTTTTGCGCCCGGTCCCGAACAAAGCGCCGAGCACTGTCGGTGGGCGCCGGCCTCGGTCCTGAGCCAATCCTCAGCCGACCGTCAGCGCACCGTCAGCCGATCCGAAGCGCCACCGCGCAGAGTCACCACATGACCAAATACACCGACCGAACCGCAGTGGTCACCGGCGGAGCCCACGGCACGGGACTCGCCGTCGCCAAACGCCTCGTCGAAGGCGGAGCCCGCGTCCTGGTCACGGCCCGCGACCCCGCGGCCCTCCCGGGGGCCCGGACCGAACTCGGCCGTGGCGCGCACCTGTTGGCCGACGGCGCGACCCCGCTCACGGAGACCGTAGCGGCCCGGCTCGGTCACATCGACCACCTCTTCGTCCACGCGGGCAGCCCCGACACCTCGCCGCACACCGCCGCCGCGGAGGCCCGCGCCACTCTCGACGCCCTGCTCCCGCTGCTCACGCCGCGAGGTTCGGTCGTCCTCAGCGGCTGCCCGGCCACCCAGTCCGCCCTGCGCGTCTGCGCCCAGGAGGCGGCGGCCCGCGGAGTCCGCGTGAACACGGTCGCCGCGGGCCACGACGACGACCTCATGCAACGGCGCGGCTCAGCGGACGAGGCGGCCCGCGCGGCCCTGTTCCTGGCGACGGAAGCGCCGTTCACCACCGGCACCGAACTGCCCGTGGACGTGATGGCCGAGGCTACGGAGGTGACTGCCGGGCCCGAGACGGTCACGACGACGGCGATGCCTGAGACGACCGCGACGACGGCGATGCCTGAGACGACCGCGACGACGGCGATGCCTGAAACGACCGCGACGACGGCGATGCCTGAGACGACCCCGACGACCCCGACGACCGCGACGACCGCGCGAATCGAGAAGCCCGATAAGCCCGATAAGCCCGAGACGACTGAGACGACCGCGCGAGTCGCGAAGCCCGAGACGGCTGAGACCACCGCGACGACCGCGCCAGCAGCGAAGCCCGAGACGACCGCGACGGTCGCCAGGCCGGCGACACCCCCGACATCGGCGACACCCCCGACACCATCCGCGGCGGCAGCGGCCCCGAAGCTCTCCGGAGGCCACCCCCATGCCTGACACCGAACCGACGGCCCGCGCGACCGCCCCCGAGCCCGTCCCCTCCGCCGAACCCACCGCACCCTCCAAGGGCTCCCTCTCCCACCGCCTCCCCGCCCTGCTGGCTCTGGCCACAGCCGTGTTCATCACCAGCCTCACCGAGACCCTCCCGGCGGGCCTGCTCCCGGCCATGAGCGGGACACTCGGCGTGAGCGAGTCGGCGACGGGCCAGACCGTCACCGTCTATGCGACCGGCACCTTCCTCACCGCGATCCCGCTGACCGCGGCCACGGCATACTGGCGCCGTCGCCGGCTCCTGCTGACCGCGATGGCCGGTTTCGCCGTCGCGAACACGGTGACCGCGCTCTCCTCCTCTTACGCCCTGACCATGACGGCCCGTTTCGCCGCGGGGGTCGCGGCGGGCCTGGCCTGGGCGTTGCTCGCGGGTTACGCGCGCCGCCTCGCCCCACCGGGCCTCCAGGGCAAGGCCATCGCGATCGCCATGGCCGGGATCCCGGTGGCGCTGTCGCTCGGCGTACCCGCGGGCACCCTCCTGGGTTCGGCGCTCGGCTGGCGCACCGCGTTCCTCGCGATGACGATACTGACCGCGGTCCTGCTGCTGTGGATCCGCCTGACGGTCCCCGACCACCCCGGGCAGGACCGCGCAGCCCGCACCCCGATGCGCGGGGCCCTGCGTGTCCCGGGTGTCCCCGCCGTCCTCACGGTCACGCTGGTCTTCGTGCTGGCGCACACGCTGCTGTACGCGTACATCGCCACGTTCCTCGACGACCTGGGCCTGGGCGGTTCGACCGACGTGATCCTGCTGGTGTTCGGAGCGGCCTCACTGCTGAGCATCTGGATCGTCGGAGCGCGCATCCACCACGCCCTGCGTGCCCTGACGATCGGCGGCACGCTCCTGGTCGGCGCGGGTGCGGCCCTCCTCGCCCTGTCCGCTGACAGCACCCCGCTCGTGTACGTGGCCGCGGCCCTGTGGGGGCTCGGCTGGGGCGGTGTCCCGACGCTGTTGCAGACCGCGGCGGGCCGGGCGGGCGGCGATCAGGCCGACGCGGCCCAGGCGATGCTCGTGACCTTGTGGAACGTGGCGATGGCGGGCGGCGGTGTGGCAGGCGGTGTCCTGCTCGACGCGGCGGGCCCGGCCGCGCTCCCGTGGGCGGTGCTGCTGCTCCTGGCCCCGACGCTGGCCCTGGTCCTGACGGGCCGACGACACGCCTTCCCCTCCTGATCCTCCCGCCGACAGCCCACCCGACCCACCACCACCATCACCGCCGCCACCACCTGGATGACAACAACAGAAGGAGCATGACCATGACGATCTCCACGCCTACGCCCACGCCCACCTCTACGTCGACCGCCACGGCCGCGGCCGACCCCCTCTTCACCCCCGCCCGCCTGGGCCGCCTGACGCTCCCCAACCGCCTGGTGATGGCTCCCATGACCCGCAACAGGGCGCTGCCCGACGGCACCCCGACCCCCCTCATGGCCACGTACTACGCCCAGCGCGCCACAGCGGGCCTGATCATCGCGGAGGCGTCGACGCCGAACGCCGTCGGCCGGACGTACCCGGACATCACCGCCCTGCACACCGACGCCCACCAGGCGGGCTGGCGTCAGGTCACGGAAGCGGTGCGCGCCGCGGGCGGCCGGATGTTCCTGCAACTGCAGCACGGTGGCCGCGTCGGCCACCCGGCGACCAGCGGACTGACGCCGCTCGCCCCGTCGCCGATCCCTCTCCCGGACGGGATCCACACACCCGAAGGGCACCAACCGCCCGTCACACCCCGCGCGTTGACAGCGGAGGAGATAGGGACGACGGTCGCGGACTTCGCCGCGTCCGCGCGCCGGGCCATCGACGCGGGTTTCGAGGGCGTGGAGATCCACTCGGCCAACGGCTACCTGCTCCACCAGTTCCTGGCCCGCAACACCAACCGCCGCACCGACGCGTACGGCGGCCCGGCCGAGCACCGCATCCGCTTCACCGTCGAAGTCGTCCGCGCCGTCGCCGAGGCCATCGGGCCGCAGCGCGTGGGCGTCCGCATCTCCCCGGGTCTGACCGTCAACGGCGTCGAAGAGGGCGACACCGAGGCCCTCTACCCGGCCCTGGTGGAGGCCCTCAAGGACGTCGGCCCCCTGGCCTACCTGCACATCGTGTACGCAGACCCCGCGTCCGCGCTCTTCCAGCACATCCGAGCCGCTTGGCCGGGCACGCTCGTCGCCAACCCGATCCAGCCGCTCCCCACCCACCCCGCGGACGGCGGCCGCGCCCTGGCCGAGCAGCTTCTCGCGGCGGGCGCCGACGTGATCGCCCTGGGCCGCCCGTTCCTGGCCAACCCCGACCTGGTCGCACGGCTGCGTACCGGGGCGCCGCTGAACCCCGTACGGGACGCGTTCCTGATGTACGTGGGCGGCGCGGAAGGCTACACGGACTACCCGGCGCTGCCCGCGTCCGGGAAGGGCGGCTGAGTCGCGCGCTCGGTGGCCCGGCCCGTCGGGGAGACTTGACCGATGCGCCTCCACCGAGCCAACTGCCACCGGTCGCCGCGGGCCCGCCGTGCCGTCATCGCCACAGCAGCCGCGTTGGTCCTGCTGTCCGCAGCGGGCTGTGGGCCCGACGGCCGGACGACGCACGACGGGCCCGCCGCCGGCAGGCCGGCGACCGACCGACCGGGGACGCCCAGCGCCGCATGGCAGCGCCTGGAGCACCGGTACGGCGCCCACATCGGTCTGTACGCGGTCGACACCGGCACCGGTCGCGAAGTCGCCTGGAACGACACGCGGCGCTTCTCCTACAACTCGACCGTCAAGTCCTTCCTGGCCGCCGCCGTCCTGAAGAAGTACGGCGACGACATGGGCCGGGTACTGCGCTACGACCGCGCCGACCTGATCGCCAACTCCCCGGTCAGCGAGCGGCACGTGGCCACCGGGATGAGCCTGCGCGCTCTGTGCGACGCGGCCGTCCGCTACAGCGACAACACCGCCGCCAACACGCTGCTGCGGGAGATCGGCGGGCCGGCTGGACTGGGAGCGTTCCTCAAGAGCGAACTGAAGGACAAGGTCACCCGGACCGACCACATCGAGCCCTACCTGAGCCGGTGGAGTCCGGGGGAGCAGCACGACACCTCGACCCCCCGTCAGATGGCGTCCGACCTGCGCAGCCTCGTGCTGGGCGACACGCTGCCCACGGCCGGACGGCGCCTGCTGACCACCTGGCTGCGTGCCAACACCACCGGCTCCACGACCATCCGCGCCGGTCTGCCGAACACCTGGACCGTCGGGGACAAGACGGGCACCGGCTCCTTCTACGCGGCGCGCGACGACATCGCCGTCATCTGGCCGCCCGGGCGCAGGCCGCTGGTGATGGCGATCCTCACCTACCGGGACGGAGCGAGGAACGCGAAGGCCGACGACCGGCTCCTGGCCGACGCGGCACGGACCGCGGTCGCCGCACTCGACGCCGACTGAGTACGCAGAGGCGCGCAGGCTGGCGCGACCTATCGAAAAACGATAGATTATTACCGTCGTTCGATAGAGGGAGAGATGATGGGTAAGCGGACTGTGCTCGCGTTGCGCGCGGTGATCTGTGCGTTGTTCGTCGGCTGTGTCGCGGTCCAGGTCGTGCTGGTGCCGCTCCTGGGCCGCGATCTGGAGGGAGCCGACACCGACGTGGCGGACCTTCCCCGCGTCCCGATCCTGCTCGTCGTGGTCCTGGGGATCAGCTGCGCGGAAGCCGTTCTGGGCTCTGTGTGGCGGTTGTTGACGATGGTGCGGCGCGGGACGGTGTTCTCCCCTTCCGCCTTCCGCCATGTGGACGTGGTCACCGGTGCGTTCGTCGCCGCCGCCCTGTTGCTGTGGACGCTCGGCACCGTTCTGGCACCGGGGGAGGCCGTCGCCCCCGGCGTCGTCCTCCTGATAGGCGGTCTCGGTCTCGCCGCGTTCGCCGTCGCCCTCATCGTGCTCGTCCTGCGGACGCTGCTCGGCCAGGCCGTCGCGCGGGACGCGGAGGCCTCGCAACTGCAGGCCGAACTGGCCGAGGTGATCTGATGCCGATCACCGTCGACATCGACATCATGCTGGCCAGGCGCAAGATGTCCGTGGGCCAGCTCGCCGAACGCGTCGGGATCACCCCGGCCAACCTCGCGGTCCTCAAGAACGGCCGAGCCAAAGCCGTTCGCTTCGCCACGCTCGCGGCGCTCTGCGACGTGCTCGACTGCCAGCCCGGGGACCTGCTGCGCTTCGAAGCCGCGGACAGCTCCGACGGCCTCGGCAGCTCCCACGACCTCGACGATTCTGGTGACGCCCCCGCCCGGGACACACCGGTCGCCGGCTGACGGGACCGGTGGGTGCGAGCCGGGGGCGAGGGAGCGGGTCGGTCAGCTCAGGGTCAGGGCCGCGACGCCCGGACGCTGGGCCGGGATGCCGCGCCACGGCAGGTAGTTGGGGTTGCGTACGCAGTCGGGGAGCTGCTCGGTCTTGGTCGCCTTGTCGACCGGGCAGGCACCGACGATGAAACGGCGGTCGATGCCGCCGGGGAAGGCGACTTCGTGCTGGGCGGCCCACTTGTGGGTGTCACCGATGGTGGCATTGACGTCGATGCCACCGGGCGCGTCGATGTAGTAGTTGTAGCCGGGCCGCCACTGCTTGTAGAGGTCGTGGTCGTAACTGGTGCTGACGTACGGCGAGGGCTGGTTCTTCAGCACATAGGCGGCCAGGTCGTACTGCCCGTCCCGGGGCGCCTTGGGCTGGAAGCCCTCCTCGAAGATCTGGTCGGGGGAGCGGCCGTCGGAGCGGTACAGCTCCTCGCAGCTGTGCCGGTAGGACGGTTCGGGGGTGATGCGGCCGATGTCCACGGTGCGGTCGGCGGCGGCGAACAGCGGATCGCCGACCTGCGGACAGAAGCGTGCGGCAGCGGCCTGGACGCTCTGGGCGGCCTGGACGGCCGGCGGCCGGGGCGTGGCGCTGGTGGCGCCGCCGGTCGCCGATGCGGTCTGCGGGGTGGCGGCGCTCTGCGCGGCGAGCACGGCGGTGAGGGCCAGCGCGCCGGTCGCGAGGAGCGACCGGACTCGGTTCCTGATCATGACGTACAGCGTCGGGGGAGCTGCCCGTCCGGTCCGCTGATTGTCACCCGTCCGTGGGCGCGCCGACGCCTCGTGCGGTGACGCCGGGCCGTGGCCGCTTGGCGCTCACCGCGGGCTCGCTCACCCGTTTGGGGCTTGCTGTCTGGGGCCCCGTGCGTCGCTTCGGCACGATCGAAGGACGCTCCGGTACAGGGCCGGACGATGAAGGGGAAGTCCTGTGATCCGCAAAGCCGCAGCATCCGTGTCCGTCGCGTTGACCCTGCTCGTCGCCGCACCCGCCGTCGCCTGGACCGCGTCCGCCCCGAGCGCGGTCCAGAAGGACCCCGTCGAGGTGTGCAAAACGCTCGTCGAACTCCTCAAGGTCCTCAACCCGTCAACCCCCGCGGCGGACCTGGACAAGCTGTGCGAACCCAAGAGCCCGAGCCCCTCGGCCTCGCCGTCTGCCTCCCCGTCGCCTTCGGCCCCGCCCCTGGCTCCTCAGTAGCCGGGCCGGCGGTCCGCCACGTGCCGACGCCTGGCCCGGCCGCACAGGGGCACGGACGCACCCCAGGGGCTACGCGTCGGCGCTGGGAACGGCCAGCGGGTCGGCGGGCGCCTTCTTCTTGGCGGCCTCCATCTGCTCTCCCAGCTCGGTCAGACGGTTGCGCCCCATGGCCTTGCGGACCTCGGGGAACCACTCCTTCTCCTCCTCTTCGACGTGATGGCGCACGTTCTCGATGAGGACGGTCATCTTGGCGTCGAAGCGCTCGTCCGCCGCGTCGAGGTTCTTGAGTTCGGAGAGCATCCACAGCACGACGTGGTGCTCCTCGACGCTCTCCAGGACATGGTCCTTGGTGTCGGGGGCCGCCTCACGGGACGCGGGGTAGAAGACCTTCTCCTCGATGTAGGTGTGCGTGGTGAGTTCCTCGATCACCCGGTCGGCGATCTTCCGCTTCTCGGCGTGGGCGTTGTCCCCGGCCTTCTCGAACTGCTTGAACAGTTTCTCGACGTTCTTGTGGTCTTCCTTGAGCAGCACGATCCCGTCCACAGGCTTCCTCCAGTTCGCATGTCCCGGAGCCTGATGGCGGCCGGGACAGGCTATGTACCCGCAATGCCGCATTCCAACGGCCCGAGGAATCGCTACCGGCGCACGCGACCGCGTTGACCATCACCAACCCGCCCAAGGACGAGGAGAAGCCCAGCACGGTGCCGTGTTCCTGACCCGCCGCAAGGCAGCCGGCCGCCGCGGCTGACGCCTTCCGGCCCGTCCTCGCACGGGCAAGCCGGCGGCCACGCTCCGGCCCCGGGCGTTGCTCCGCCCGGGACCGGAAGCAGTCCCGGCCGCGGGCTCCGGGCCGGGCGCCCGCACGGTAGCGTACGAACAGCGACGACGGCGTACGGGGTATGGGTTCCTGGACCGGATCGCCGGTCGCCGTGACCGCAGTGGCATCCGCACCGAAGGAGTAGTTCCGTGGCCCTTACTCGTGAAGAGCGTGAGCAGTTCCTCGCGGAGCCGCACATCGCGGCCCTGGCCGTCGACGCCGGTGCGGGGAGGGCGCCGCTGACCGTGCCGATCTGGTACCAGTACGCGAGCGGCGGCGACCTCTGGATCCACACCGGCAAGGGCTCACGCAAGCATGAGCTGATCGCGAAGGCGGGCCGGCTCACGCTCATGGTCGACCGCCTCGAACCGACCGTCCGCTACGTGTCCGTCGAGGGCCCGGTCGTCTCCACGGTCCCCGCCACACGCGCGCATCTGGTCGAGATGGCTTCGCGCTACCTCCCGGCCGAGAAGGTCGAGGGGTACGTCGAGTTCGCGGAGGCGAACCACGGCGAAGCGGTCATCATCACCGTCCGCCCGGAGCACTGGATCTCCTCCGACCTCGGCAACGTCTGACCGGTCGCCTCGCGCGGGTCAAGGCTGCGTCAGATCCGCGATCGCGTCGAGCGTCCATGTGCGCAGGGCCCGGATCGCCTCGAACGAGGGAGTGGTGTGCCGCGCGGTGTTCTGCTCGGTGTCGTACGGCTCCCACAGCCCCTTGGACTGCGGGACGCTGTTCCGCGGTGAGAGCGGTGCGTCGAGGCAGGACGCCTGCGTCCGTTCGACCTCGGCCTTGCCCGCGTCCCAGTCCGCGGTGCGTTCCGGTTTCTGGTCCGCGGCGGTCGCGTAACCGTTCTCGATCGTGG
This sequence comes from Streptomyces sp. NPDC006552, assembly GCF_040611655.1. Taxonomy (NCBI): domain Bacteria; kingdom Bacillati; phylum Actinomycetota; class Actinomycetes; order Kitasatosporales; family Streptomycetaceae; genus Streptomyces; species Streptomyces sp. NPDC006552. The sequence continues at coordinate 27,112 of NZ_JBEXOS010000007.1, read as the reverse complement.
TGAGTGCGGCTCGCAGGTCGATGACCGCGTCGACGCAGGTCCTCGACCGCTCACGCTCCTGAGCCTGCCGGTCCATCCTGACCGGGACGTAGAACGCCACCAGGCCGACCACGAGACCGATCACGGCGACGACGAAATTCAGGTGGTCCAGCAGCGACTTCCACCTGGAGTGTCCCGGGGCGCTGGATTGCTCCTCAGCCATGACGGGTCACCCGCACTTCTTCTCGACGAGGACGACCGACTGGACCGACTTCGTGCCGTTCGTTGTGCGGGCGAGCGCGGTGCTGGTCATACTGGTCAGTCCGCAGTCCAGGTCCGCCGCGCCCGGGAGAGCCGCCGTGAACTTCAGATACGCGCCTCCGCCCGGAGCGTAGGAACCAAGATTGAGGCCGGCACCGGTGACCCCGTCGCTGATCCTCTTCCACTTGCTGCCGGTGCCCGACGCGGAAGAACTGGTGCTGCCGGACACGTACCGGAACGCCGCGGGCAGTTCGCTCCGCAGCACCACGTCGTTCTGTTGCGTGGTGCCCGTATTGAGGTAACGCATCTTGAACGTGACGCGCGTTCCCGCCTCGAACCGGAGCCCGCTCGTCACCGTCTCTCCCGCACGCGACACGGCCTGACTGATCACGAAGTTGGGCTGGTCGGCAACGAAGCGGAACCGCACCCGGCCCTCGCACCGGCGCGCCCCGGTGAGAACACCGTCCAGCGTGGTGCAGCCGATGAGCGTTCCTGCCTCGGAGAACAGTTCTTCGACCGGCAGGCGTACGCCCTTGGGGAGCGCGGCGGTGTACAGGCGCGCGGAGTCGGGGACGATCCGCACGGCCACCGGCTTGGCCGCCGGGGTCGTGAGCGCCAGCGACTGCCACAAGAGCGCGGGTTCGGCGTTGTCGGACTGGAGGAAGACCGAGACACGTTCCCGGCCTTTCACCGCCGCGGGCAGCGTCGCGCGCACCCGGGTACCGGTACTGGCCCCGGCCCCGGTGCCCGGGGCGGCGTCGTTGCGGAAGAAGGCCGTCGCCTCGTACGTCTCGCGCGGTTCCAGCGCGATGTCCCCACCCACGCCCCGCTCGCCGGTGGAGAGTGCGGTGACGGAGAGAAAGTTCCTCTCGTCCCCGTGTCCGGGGTTGTCGGTCACCGAGTTCAGCGTCGCGCCTCCTGGGCGTTCGGCCTCGGTGAACGTCTCCCGGTCCGGGCCCCAGCCGGCGCTGACACTGCCCAGATCGAGCCCTTTGCCGTCAGCCTTCTTCGACGCCTCCTCGGTGTCGCACGCGCTGGCGGCCAGCAACGCGAGAAGCGCGGCCGCCGACCCGATCCGTAAACCGGCAGCCGCCCGGCGCTCTGCCCCCGCGACGGCACAGTGATTACTGGTCCGCTGCACAACCCACCCGCCCCCTGCCGGTCGTCCGGCACAGACGCTTGCCCGTGCCACGTCATGGACCGACGCGTGAGGTATACCCCGACGGACGCCGTCGTCCCGGCCCTTCCCCGGAAAAGAGGGTCAGCGGCACTGCTGAGGTGAGCCGAGTCCGCCGGGGACGCGCCCCGGGCCACGAGAACACCAGCCGTAAATCGTTGGCACTGCACCCGGCGACGGACGAGCATCGGCACCATCTGCCGACACCGGAGAAGGAGCCGCTGTGACTGGTCATGTGGAAGTGCAACTGATCGATGACGCCACGCTGGAGGACCTCCTGGCAGTAGCGGTCCAGGACGCGACCCCTGACGAGGTGATGCCTCCGGTGGCCGGTCCTCCAGGGTGGACGGCCTCGCGTCAGGACGCCTTCCGGCAGTGGCATCAGGCGCGGCGAGAGGGGCTCCACGGTCCCTCGGGTGAGGCCACGTACGCGATCAGACACGACGGGAGCGTCGTCGGATCAGGCCGCCTCGCGCTCCACGGCGGCCATGACGTGCTGGAGACCGGAATGTGGCTCGGCCGCCCGTACCGCGGGTGCGGCATCGGCACCGCCGCTCTCGCCCTCCTCCTCGCCCAGGCGGCACAAGCCGGCGCCCGGACGGTGGTCGCGGAGACCACCCGGCACAATGACGCGGCGCTGGCCGCTCTGCGCCGCAACGGCGCCACACTCGACGCCGGTCGGAGCGACGACGCCGTCCACGCCGAGCTGCTGACCCTGCGGGACGTCTGAAGGCGTGACGGGTAGCGGTCCTTGCGAGTTGCGCGCCGCAAACGGCTGCCCCTGCGTGGCTCGGTCGCGCCCCCCGTCGCGACCTGACACATCGACGGCGGGCCGACCTGGGTATCGGTCCAGGGCCCGCCCCGGTATGGGGCGGCGGCCCGCCCGTCAAGGAGCCTCTGATGCCCGATCCCGTCGCCACCGCACCTGTCACCGTCCGCACGCCCCACGGCTCCGTACGCGGCGAGCGGCACGCCACCGGCGTAAGTTTCCTCGGCATCCCCTACGCCCAACCGCCGGTCGGTGTCCTCCGGTTCGCTGCTCCGCTGCCCGCGAAACCATGGACCGATGTCCTCGACGCGACCTCGTACGGGCCGACCGCACAGCGCAGGCCGTTCGCCGAGGTCACCACCATCCCCGAGCCGACCGTCCCCGGCGCCTCCACGCTCAACCTGAACGTCTTCACCCCCGACCCCTCACCCGCCGCCGGTCTGCCGGTCCTGGTCTGGATCCACGGCGGCGGATTCGTCGCCGGGTCGTCCGCGAGCCCCTGGTACCACGGCAGGTCCTTCAACCGGGACGGCGTCGTGCTGGTCTCGCTCGGCTACCGGCTCGGCATCGAAGGCTTCCTCCACCTGCCCGACGCCCCCGACAACCGCGGTGTCCGCGACTGGATCGCCGCCCTCCAATGGGTACGCGACACCATCACCTGCTTCGGCGGGGACCCCGCCAAGGTCACCGTCGCCGGCCAGTCGGCGGGCGGCGGGGCCGTCCAGACTCTGCTCGCCACGCCCGCCGCCCAGAGCCTGTTCCGGGCGGCGATCTCCGTCTCGGGCGCCGTGATGGAGCCGCAGGACCGCGGGGCGGCAGAGGCGGTCAGCCGACGGTTCGAGGCCCGTACCGGGGTGGCCGCGACCGCCGCCGCGCTCCAAGACGTGCCCGACGAGGAACTGCTGGCCCACCAAGACGCGCTCACCACCCCGGGACCGGACGCCGATGCCGACGCGCGGCCGCGGGTGCTCACCCTCGCTCCCTTCTGCGACGGCGAGCTGATCCCGCGCCCGGTGGCCGAGGCGCTCACCGCGGGCGGCGCGGGCGCGGACATCCCGCTGATGGCCGGCTTCACGGCACACGAGTTCAACGCCGTGCCGCCCCCGGGCCCCATCGACGACCCCATCGACGGCCCCGGGGGCGTGCTCGTGGCCTTCGGTCTCGACGCGGCGCGCACCCGGCTGTTCCTCGACACATACGCGTCCTACGCGCCGCGGCCGGCGCTCCTGTGGGGCCAGGCACTCACCGACACGGTCTTTCGCGGACCCGCCCTGGCCATCGCCGAGGCGCGCGCCCGGTGTGGACGGCCGACCTGGCTCTACCAGTTCGACCGGGCATCGACCGCGCCGGGCGCGGACGGCATGGCGTACCACTGCGCGGACCTGCCGTTCGCCTTCGACCTCCTGGACGCCGACGGCGTCACCGCCGCCCTCGGCGAGGACCCTCCGCAGCACCTCGCCGACGCCCTGCACGCCGCCTGGGTCGCCTTCGTCCGCGACCAGGACCCGGGGGCGTTCTGGCCCCGATACACCGCCGAGGGGCGGGAGACCATGCGCTGGGACGTCCCGCCGCGCGTCGCGAACGACCCACTGCGCCCGGTCCGGGAGATCTGGGCACCCCGCCCCGCCACGCTGACCGGGCCGCCGCAGGCACCGCCTTCTGGTGCAGCCCGGACACAAGGTATGACCAGTGAATCCCGAATCAATTGGCAGACCGGCCCGTTTGCCCCATTCTCGGCATCTCGAACGGCTCCACGGCCTTCATATCCACGGTGGCATCCGTCAGTTGACCTTTCCCGCACGACACGCGACCCCACGCCTTCAAGCCGATTGTCGAGCGGAGGGTATTCAGCCAGATGACGTCCAGGTGAGCCCGAGAGCCGCCCAGTTCCGGAGGACGTGTGCCCCTCAGTGCTACATCACGCCACTGGTTCACTACTCAAAGTCACCCGAAACGCATGTGCCGCATGTGTGTTTCCGGCGCCGAGTCAGCAGACTCACGGCTGCCGAACCCGGCACTTCGACCCAAGCGGAAGGATGCACACCATGCCGATCACCGCGCGCCTGGCCACTGCGATCACCCTCACGGCTACCGCCGTGCTCGGACCGTTGAGCGGCATAGCGCTCCCGGCCACGGCCCCGTCCACCACCTCCTTGTACGCACCGTCGGCACTCGTCCTGACGGTGGCGCACGGCGACTCCGCGGCCACCGCGGCACCCGAACGCGCCGCCACCCTGACCTGCGCTCCCAAGCCGTCGGGGAGCCACCCGGCCGCCGAACTCGCCTGCGCACAACTCCGGCTTGTCGACGGCGACTTCGATCGCCTGCCGGCCGAGGCGGACGCCGTCTGTACGCACAAGTACGATCCCGTCACCGTCACCGCCCAGGGCGTTTGGCGCGGCACCCGCGTCGCCTACGAGCGCACCTTCGCCAATGAGTGCGTCAAGCGAGCCGCGGCAACGGCCGTCTTCGAGTTCTGACGGTGTCCTGACGGAGATCAGAGAGCCCAGGCCGGCGCGGCACATGTGACACCGTGCCGGCCACTCCCTTCGGGCAGCGGGGTGCCTATCGCACCGTCCTGCTCACCACGCAGTACCTGTAGCACCCCACCGTGGCCGGAAGCATCACCGCATGACCGCGTCATCAGGTTCGGTCGTCCGGGGGAGCGACGGAGCAACATAGGAACGCATCTGGGCCACGCGTCCGTCGGCCGTCATCCAGTCATCGGCGGAAGTGCCGACGTAGCGCCATCCGGCACGCTCATAAAGGCGGATGGCGGCGGTCGCCCCGGCCTCGACCTGGAGAACGGGCCTGAGGCCGTCGGCCGCGGCGATGTCGATCGCCTTGTCCAGCAACCTCGTGGCCACACCGTGCCGGCGCGCGGCCACACTGACGAAGAACCGCGCCACGGACACCAGACGCTCCGAAGGCAGCCCGGCGGCATCGGCGAGAGTCTCTCCGGGGCGGGCGAGGACCAGATGGCCCAGGACCGCCGAACCCTCCACGGCCACCCAGGCACCGAGCATGCCCGAGGGCGTCAGCCAACCCGCGGGATCGGCGGGCCAGTTCACCGGATAGCGATCGGCCGCATGGACCGTGGCGAGCGCCTGGACGCAACCCGGCATGTAGTCGTGGGTGCGAGGACAGATCGTCGGTTCGGTCATTCCGGGATCTTGACACGTCGCCGGTCACGATGAACTCCCGCTGCCTCGGGGGCTTGCGGGGGTTTTCTCGGCTGCGGTGGTGGGCGCAACGGGGTTAGCGTGACGGTTTCGCGGAGCGGGGGAGGGGCTTACGGTGCTGGTCATGCCGGGGCGGCGGACGTCGACGATGGAACTGCTGGCCGTCGAGGCGGCCGGCCGGGGGATCGCGGTCAGGGCCGCGGAGGAGCCCGGCCTCGCCGGCCCCGCGTACTGGTATGGCGGGCCGGTCGCGGGCGCGCGGCTGGCGAACCGGCTCGGGTTCGCGTTGCTGGAGCCCGATGACGGCTGGCTCGCCGAGCTGCCGGAGGAGTTCACCGGCCGCCGGGTCCGGGCGGGGACCCTCGCGGACGCGTGGGCGATCGAGGAGCCGACGTTCGTCAAGCCGCCCCGTGACAAGTCCTTCCCGGCCGCTGTCTACACCGACGGATCCCGGCTGACCCCCGCCCTGGACCCGACGACACCGGTGCTGCTGTCCGACGTGGTGACCTTCGCGGCCGAGTACCGGCTGTTCCTGCTGGACGGCCGGATCGCTACGGCGAGCCGGTACGCGGTGTTCGGCCGGCTCGACCCCGCCCCGCTCGACCCCGCCCCGCTCGACCCTTCCCCGCTCGGCGCGGACCGCGCGGACCGGGCCGCCGTCGCGGAGATCACGGAGTTCACCGACCGGCTGATGGCTGCGGCCGGGCGGACGCTGCCCAGCGCTGTCGTCGTGGACGTCGGGCAGCTGCTGGACCCGTACCGCCCGGGCCACCGCTGGGCCGTGGTGGAGGCCAACATGGCGTGGTTCTCGCACGCTTACGCGGCTGACCCGGCGCGGGTGCTGGACGTGGTCCTGCGCGCGGCGGGCCCGCGCGCGCACCTGCGGCAGCGAGATCTGGCGTTCGAACGCCACTGATCCGCCCCGCGCAGGGGCTGACGGCCATGACCTGGAGACAGGGCCGGGGCGGGTTCGCCCGCGATCCCGGCACGACGTCCTCTACGCGGAGTTCTGGTGCCCCGGCGGCCCCGCTGCCCCGACGCGCCCCTTGGACCACTGCGCTGCACAGCCACTGCTCCTGCGGGACTTCGACGCTCCTCATCGACGTGCACCCGGATGCACGGAGTGATGGCGGCCGTACTGCCGGGCCAGCGCGTGGAACGCCTCCTTCGGCTCCCAGTGGACTCCGGCGGCCGGGTTCCCGGGATGCTTCTCGATCGTCTTCGTGAGGCTGTAGCTCGCCATGTCCAGGTCGTGACGCGGGTCGTGGCGGCGGTGCGGGGCATCGCGGGTGATGAAGGTGTACGCCAGTGCCGCGTACAGCCCAGCCGCCTCGAGCGCGGCGAGCACGTCCGTCAGATACGCGGCCTGCGTGTGTTCGCTGCGGACGAGACCGGCCTTGATCTCCGGTGGGTCCTTCGTGTAGTCGACGACGTCCCAGCCCATGCCCCCTTCCTCCGGGGCGCCCTCGAACGTGCAGCAGCCGAACTCCATGACGGCGACCGGCTTCCCGAAGCGTCTGTACTGCGCGAGGTCACGGAGGTAGTCCGACCGGCGCCGGAAGTACGCGTAGTAGTCGATGCCCACGAGGTCGAAGAGGTCCCAGTCGACGTCCTCGTCCTGCGCGGCCGCATAGGTCAGCGGCCCACGGAACACGGACCGGCCCGTCCGCGCCGCGTCGGCGGTGAACCGGTGCAGGCGCCGCGCCATGACGACGGGGTCGAAGTTCCCCTTGAGCAGGTTCTCCACCCGCTCCTGTATGTTCGCCCCGGGCACGATGCCGGGCACGTACAGCACGAACTCGCAGCCGACGCTGAGGTGCACCCCCGCGCCCTGCCGGCGCAGCCGCTCGGCGGCGCGACCGGTCTCCGCGAGATGGTCGAGGATGTCCCGCTCGGGCACGTCACCGAGGGTCGGTTCGAGCCAGACGTGCAGCCCACGCTCCGCCGCCTCGGTGGCGGTCGCGGCGAGCCTCTCGACCCCGTCACCGGTCACCTTGACGGAGTCGGCGTGCAGGTCGTGGGCGACGGCGCGCAGATCGTCGCGCATGTCCCGGACGTTCCATCCCGTCGCCGGGGTCTCGCCGTCGCCGATCTCGTAGACCACCCCGCGGTGGGCCAGCCCGCCCGTACCACCCCTGCCCGTGCTGTTTCCGCTTGTGCCGCTCCCGGTGACTGTCCCCGCGCGCTCCCGGGCCGAGGCCGGGCCGGTGTCGGCTGCTGCCGCACCGGCGCGTCCCGCTGCTCCGAGGGGCGCCGCCGCGAGGGCGCCCCCGGCGGCCGCGGCCATTCCCAGAAACCGTGCCCGGCTGATCCCGGTCGTCCCTCGCATCGCGTACCTCCCGGCTCCGCACCCACCTGCTCCGTCCGGGTCCCAGTCTGGGAAACGGCAGCACGGGCCGGCGCCCGCCAATGGTCTACGAGCACGCGCCGAAAGGATGAGAACGGAGGGTGCGTGACCGCCGACGGTCTACGGATCGTGGCCAGGGGGAGTGCACCGAGCCCGCCCGAAGCACACGGATAGGGTCGTCGGCGGAGCGGGAAAGTTCCAGCGACTGGTCATCTGGTCATGTGGTCATCTGGTCATGCGCCCGGGCGATCCGCGATCTCTCAGCGGCACATCGGACAGGGCGCCCTATGCGCACCAGCAGGGGACGTGGTCCCGACGGCGAAAGGACGAGCCGGTGAAAGAACACGAGCGCCGTTCCGAGATCGGGACGGTGCTGCGCCGGCTGTCCGAGGACAGCAACACGTTTGTCCGCCACGGTCGACTGTCCGCGCCCGCCCGGCCCGCCGCCTGGCGCGGACACCTCGCCCCGCAGATCCACACGGTTGCCCGCGAGGCCACGGCTACATGGGCCAAGATGGATTGCTGGGTCCAGGCGCAGCCTGCTGTCGGTGACGTAGAAGCGGGCATGGCTCCCATCGGCCTGGACGGGGCTGCCGCTGTGATGGCCCGGTTCGCCTCCGTCGACCTCGGTCACGGTGTCGAACTGATGGACCCGCACCGCGCGTTGGACCTGGCCGCCCGTGTCATCGACCTTCTCGGTCCGGATGCCCTCTGGTGGACCAACCACGATGCCGATTGCCATTCCTGGACAGCAATGACGGGTTGTACCTTCGACGGCGTGGTGGCAGGCACCGATGGAACACTCTTCGCCGTGCTCCTCCAGGCCGTGGAGGACTGACCCCCACGAGGCGTTCTGGTCCGGTCCGGGCGCGGCATCAAGTACGTCGGGAAGAACACGGAGCGGGAACTGGAACTGGAACTGGAACTGGAGCCCCAGGTCGGCGTGGGGCCTCTGCGGCTTGGCATGTCGGTGCGGGAAACACGCGACGCGGTCCAGGAGTTGGGGGTCTTGCGGATCGTCTCCGAGGAGCCCGAGCCGGGCCAGATCACGCTCGCGCACGACCCGTCGGAGCTGAGCGTCGTCCTGGGTTTCACCAACGGCGCGCTGAGCGGTGTGGAACTCTTCCGCTGCCCGGCTTGAAGGTCATCCTCGCCAACCAGAGCAGCTACGAGCACCCGGTCGACGAGGACGGGGACCCCCTGTACTACGACTACGTGCGCGTCGCGGACCAGATCTGACCACCGTCTGCCGCCACGCCCTCGAACCCGACACTCAGGCACGCGACGCGGCCCGCCAGCGGGCCACTGCCTCGCGGGCGGCGTTATGGTCCGTTGCGACGTCGGCTCCTACTTCCTCACCCTCGCGACCGTGCGGCGGCACCCCAGATGGCTCGCTCGTGCTTCCCCGCATACCCGCAAAAACGTCGCGTGGTCGTAGCAGCGGAAGGGATCTCGGGGCTTCTACGGTCTACGAGGCGTGCCCTCGGTCCTCCGGTTGAGCGGGGGCAGGGGCGGCCCCGGTCTGGACCCCCTCCAGTTGCAGAGTCAGGTAGCGACGCCAGTCCTGGTCGCCCGACATGTTCGCCATCGCGCCGCGCGTCAGCAGGACGAAGTCGGAGGGCTGGAAGTCGGCCCGCAGATGGCCGGCGTCGATGGCGCGCCGCACGATGCGCTCGATGATCGCGGCGAACGCGCTCTTCTCCGCTTCGATCGCCTCCCAGCTGGGCTCCTGCGGACCGAGCACAGCCAGGCGGAACGCGGCGTCGGGCTGCACCGATTCCAGATAGCCGTACAGCAGGGTCTCGAACGCCGTCCACGCGTCCTCCACCTGCTCGGCGCGGCGGGCGAGGCCGGTCATCAACTCGAACCGGCGGCCGATGATCGCGGCCCGTAGCGCCTGCTTGTCGGTGAAGTGCCGGTACAGGGTCCCGACGCCCAGCCCCGCGCGCTCGGCGATCTCGTCCATCTGCACGCTCTCGCCCCGGCGGGCGAACAGGTCGCTGGCCGCGTCGAGGATGGCCTCGCGGTTGCGCCGGGCGTCGGCGCGCAGCGTGGGTTCCCGGGTGGTCATGGCCTTGATGGTAGTTGACGGCGGAGAGACCCCGCATTACATTCGGAACCGGAGTTCAGGTTCATCTTATGGAGGGGATCTTGTGATCGTCGTCACCACGCCTACCGGACAGATCGGTAGCAAGCTCGTTCAGCGGCTGCTCGACGGAGACGAGCCGGTCCGGGTCATCACACGCGACGCCGCACGCCTCGATGCGGCCGTGCGGGAGGGGACGGAGGTCATCGAGGGGTCGCACGGGGACCCGGCCGTGCTCGACAAGGCGCTGCCCGGCGCCGACGCGTTGTTCTGGCTGGTGCCGCCGGACCCGGCCGCACCGAGCGCGATGGAGCACTACCTGTCCCTGGCCCGTGCCGGTGCCGCGGCCGTCGCCCGGCACCACGTCGGCCACGTGGTGAGCGTGAGCAGCGCGGGTCACGGATGGACGGCTCCGGCCGGGATGCTGTCCGCGGCCTTCGCCATGGACGAGCAGCTGGCATCGTCCGGCGCCGCCTACCGGGCGCTCTCGCTCCCGTTCTACATGGAGAACCTGCTCGGCCAGCTCGACGCGATCCGTCAGCACCACGCGTTCTTCCTGACCTGCGCGGGCGACCAGCCCCTGGCCATGATCGCGACCCGCGACATCGCCGAGGCCGCCGCGGACCTGCTCGGCGACCGGTCCTGGTCCGGACAGGCCGACCTGCCCCTGTTCGGACCCGACCGCCTCACGCCCGAAGGCATGGCAGAGGTGATCAGCGAGGAGCTCGCCACGCCAGTCACCTACCGGCGCACCACCATGGACGAATTCGCCACGACACTGCGCTCCCGCGGCGCCGGGGAGCGGACGGTGCAGGACCTCACGGAGATGTTCGCCGCCCAGGACGACGGGATCTACGACAAGGACTGGGCCAAGACGTCCCTCACCGCCACCGACTTCCGCACCTGGTGCCGGGAGGTGCTGAAGCCGGCGGTGGACACCGCGATATAGGTCCACACCGGCGGCCGGCCGCCGGCCACCCGCCCTGCGCCCGCGTGCGGCCGGGTGGCGAGCAGTGGTCCGAGCTACCCCCGGCCCCCATAGGCGGTACGGGCGTCCGGCACGGGGTCCTCGATCACGTCGCGGAGTTGCGACCGTGCGGTGATGCCCAGTCTGGGAAACGCCCGGTAGAGGTGGGAGCCGACCGTACGGGGGGAGAGGAACAGCTTCTCCCCGATCTCACGGTTGGTCAGCCCGTGGGCGGCGAGCCGCACGATGTGCTGCTGTTGCGGGCTGAGCTGGGCGAAAACACCGGGCGCCGTGCTGTCGGCGGCCTCGATGCCGGCAGCTCGCAGCTCTGCTGTGGCCCGTTCGACCCAGGGGCGCGCGCCGAGCCGTCGGAACGTTCCGAGCGCCGCGGCCAGCAGGGGGCGGGCCTCGGCGATGCGGCGTCGTCTGCGGAGCCATTCGCCGTGGTCGAGCTGCGTCTGCGCCCGCTCGAACGGCCATTGCTCGCAGGTGGCGTCGGCCAGCGCGGCCCGGAAGTACGGTTCCGCCCGGTCCGTTTCGGCCAGCAGGGCGCGCCCTCGGGCGACAAGCGCCGCGATCCGCGCCGACACACCCTGACCCAGACGCCGCGCCGAACGCTCGATCAGTGCGGCGGCGTCCTCGCGGTGTCCACTGCGGACAGCCGCTGCTGAGATCTCCGCCAGGAGAGTGAAGGAGGCGTGGTAGTGCACCGGGTCGCCCTCGTCGGTGAAGGCGGAGCGGAACTGCGCGTACGCGGCGTCGTGGTCGCCCTCCGCCACAGCGGCCAGGCCCAGGGCCCGGCGCGCGAACACCGCGACGGAGCGGCTCTCCAGCGGGTCGACGAGGGCCAGCGCCCGTTCGGCGTGCCGTCGTGCGCCCGTCGGGTCGCCCAGCAGGGCGAGCACCGTGGCGTCGAGCGCCCGCGCGCACGCTTCGGCGTGCTCCAGGCCGGCCACGGACGCGACGGTCGTGAGTTCGGCGGCCGCCGAGCGGGCCTCGGCCCATCGGCCCCGTTCCAGATACGTCCAGCCGAGGGCGCCGCCCAGGCCGTCCGGCAGCGGACCACGGGCCCGCCACCGCTCGCGCGCCGTGTCGAAGGTGCTGGCCGCCAGCGCGGCGCGGTCCAGGATCCAGGCGACGATGGCGAGCGCGGTCAGGGCGCCGGCGTCGTCCTTGGCCTCGGCGATGAGTTCGGGCAGCGCCGCGGCGAGGGAGGCTCCCGCGCCGTGGGGGTCGCAGACGGCCCGGACCCAGGCGCGCAGGGCGTTCCCGGCGGGGGAGCGGGGCAGACTGGAGAGCAGGCTCTCGATCTGCTCCCGCCAGGACTCGTCGCCCGAGTAGTAACAGGCCACCGCTGCCGCGGCGAGTGCGTCCAACGCGCGGGGCGCATGGCCGCCTGCTGCGTCTTCCGCGACGCGTGTCAGCAGGGCGAAGGCGGCGGCATGGTGCCGGCGCAGGGTCATCAGCCGGCCTGTGGCGAGCCGGGCCCGGTTGATCAGTTCGGGATCGTCACTGTGTCGGCCGACCTCGGTCGCCAGGCGTTCCACCCAGCCGAGTTGACCCGTGAGGACGGCCCGCTCGACGGCGTCGGTCAGCAACCGCGCCCGGTCGCCGCGGTGCGGACTCAGCTCCGCGGCGCGTTCCAGCGCGGCGGCAGCGGCCGCGTGCCCACCCCGGCGGCCGGCCCGCGCGGCGGTCCGTTCGAGAGCGGTCGCCACCGTCTCGTCCGGCCGCAGCGTTGCCGCCGCCGCATGCCAGGCCTGGCGATCGGGCTCCTCGCGCGACAGGTCGGCAAGGGTGAGATGCGCATGCCTGCGCTCCTCGAAGGACGCGGAATGGTAGACGGCCGAGCGGATGAGGGGATGGCGTAAGGAAACCCGGCGGCCGACCTGGCGTACAAGACCGGCTTGCTGCGCGGGCGACCAGGCCTTGTCATCGGCCTCGGGGAGTGCGCGAGACGCCGTCGGGGCGTCCGTGGCGTCCGCGGCCGCCAGCAGGAGCAGGAGCCGGCGGGAGGGCTCCGGCAAGAACTCCGCCTGCCGGGCGAAGACCCGCTCCAGCCGGTCGGTGACGGGCAGAGGGCCCTCCACACCGCTGTCGCCGTCCGTGCCCCGGACCGCGTCGGCCCGGGCGAATTCGATCAGCGCCAGCGGGTTGCCCGATGCCTCCTGCACGATCCGCGCCCGGCTCCGGCCCGTCGGCGGCGTCGGCTGCTGGTCCAGCAACCGGTGCGCCGCCTCAGCGCGCAACGGGCCGATCTCCAGGCGCTCGAATTCCGTGTCGAAACCAGGCAGTACCGCAGCGGAGCCGGCGCCGACCAGCAGCGTGACCGCTTCGCCGTCCAGGCGTCGCGCGACGAAGGAGAGGACTTCAAGGGACGCCCGGTCGATCCAGTGGGCGTCATCGACGATCACGAGCAGCGGTGTCCGCTCCGCCAGGTCCGCCAGCAAGGTGAGGACGGCCGGACCGACGACCATCCCCTCGGGCGCAGCACCGTACTCATGCAGGCCCAGCGCGGTCCGCAGCGCGTCGCGCTGCCGCGCGGGCAGACGTGCCAGTTCACTCAGTACCGGGTGGAGCACCTGATGCAGTCCCGCGAACGCCAGCCGCACCTCGGACTCGCTGCCGACCGCGCGAAGCACCCGGCTGCCCTCGCTCCGCGTGCGGCGCGCCGCGACACCGAGCAGCGTGCTCACCCCGGCGCCCGGGTCGCCCGTGAGCACCAGCACCTGGCCGCGACAGCGCCCGGCGGCCACGCGCCGCATCAACTCTGCCGTCTCGGCCTCTCTGCCGATCACCGGAGACTCACGCTCGCCTGTCACGCGGGCTCCCTGGCTCGGTCCGTCGTTTTCCTGGCTGAACCATGGAGCCCTGAACGTGGGTTCCCCGGGCGATATTCCGGCCCGGACCGACCTGGCCGGCCCCGGCTCCGGCGCTGACCTCGGCGTTCGGGCCCAGGTCCAGGTGCAGTCACATGACGCATACCGCGATCCGCAGCCCCCGACGCATGCTCAGGGAACAGGGCCTCACCGGTGCGCGGCCCACAGGAGGCGCCTTCCCTCGTATCCGTCAGGAGCACCCAGGCGCCCTGCGTATCGGACTTTCTCTGCGCGGCCCGAACACGCACAACCGAACGAACTGGAGACCACTGTGGACACCCTCACCCTCGGCGATGTCACCGTGACCCGGGTCCGGGAGTACTACGGTCCTGTCGACCTGACCCCCGCGGCGTTCGTCCCCGACAGCGCGAAGGAGTTGTGGCAGGCCCACCACTCCTGGCTCGTCCCGGACTTCCTGGACCCGGAGACCGACATCGTGCGGTCCGCGATCCAGACCTGGGTGCTGCGCAGCGAAGGCAGGACCATCCTGGTCGACACCGGCGTCGGCAACCACAAGGACCGTCCCCACGCCCCCGTGTGGCACCACCTGGACACCGACTTTTTGGGCAACCTCGCCCGCGCCGGAGTGCGCCCCGAGGACGTCGACCTCGTGATCAACACACACCTGCACGTCGACCACGTGGGCTGGAACACCTACCTCGACGGCCGGACCTGGACACCGACCTTCCCCAACGCCACCTACCTCATGACCAAGGCGGACTTCGACTACTGGAACCCCGCCAACGAGAACAAGACGCTGCTCGGCCCCGGCAGCCAGAAAGTCTTCGAAGACAGCGTCGCCCCCGTGCACGCGGCCGGCCTGACCCACCTCTGGGAGGACACCTACCAGATCGACAGGAACCTGCGCCTCCACCTCGCCCCCGGCCACACCCCAGGCTCGTCGGTGCTGAAGCTGGCCTCCGGATCCGACCGCGCGCTCTTCGTCGGCGATCTGCTGCACAGCCCCGTCCAGATCCTCGACCCGGACGCCAACAGCTGCTTCTGCGAGCACCCGGCGGAAGCCCGCGCCACCCGCCGTACGCTCCTGGGCTCCGCGGTCGACGACAACGCCCTGGTCTTCCCCGCGCACCTGGGTGGCCACGGCGCCGCCGAAGTCGTACGCCAGGGAACCGGATTCGCTATCAAGAGCTGGGCGCCCTTCACCCCGTACACCGAACACGCCTGAGCCCTACGGAAAGCGCTCTGCGGAAAACCCCCTGCGCCAACACGTTTTCGGAAAGACACGAGACATGCGGAACCACCGAGCACCTGTCGTGACCACCACCCAAGGAGTCGTTCGCGGCCTGCGCGACGGCAGCACGATCACGTTCCGGAACATCCCCTACGCCGCTGCGCCCCGCGGCGCCGCCCGGTTCGCACCGCCACAGCCGCACCAGCCGTGGGACGGCGTCCGGGACGCCATTGAGCCGGGCCCCAACGCCCCGCAGTCCGAGCGCGTACTCGGCGACATCGACATGACGCCCTACTTCGGCACCGGCTGGAGCCGCGGCGCGGACTACCTCACCGTCAACGTCTTCACCCCCGCCGACCGCGGGGAGGGACGACCGGTCATGGTCTTCGTCCACGGCGGCGGGTTCGTCGCCGGCTCCACCCGCTCCGCCCTGTACGACGGCTCGGCCTTCGCCCGCGACGGCGTCGTCCTCGTCACCCTCAACTACCGGCTCGGCATCGCCGGCTTCCTCGACCTGCCCGGCGCACCCGCCAACCGCGGACTGCTCGACGTCGTCGCCGCGCTGTGCTGGGTGAAGGAGAACATCGCCGCATTCGGCGGCGACCCCCACAACGTCACCCTCTTCGGCCAGTCGGCCGGGGCCACCATCGTCGGCGGCATCCTCGCCACTCCCGAGGCCGCCGGCCTGGTCCGCCGGGCGATCGTACAGAGCGGCAGCGGCCTGGGAGCCTTCACCAGGGAACAAGCCGCCCGCGTCACCCGGGCAGCGGCCCGGGCGCTCGGCGTAGAGCCCCACGTCGACGCGTTCGCCGACATCGGCGACGAACGCCTGGTCGAGGCGGCCGCCCGACTCGTCGGCATCGACCTGCGGACCGCATCCCGCGTCGACCCGCTCATCGGCCTCAGCCCGTTCAGCCTGGTCCTCGACACGCAACCCGCCGCGTCCGTCGCCGCCGGCCTGGGCGCCGATGTCGACCTGCTCACGGGTACCAACACCGAGGAAGGCAACCTCTACCTGGTCCCGACCGGCACGTACGCCACCTCGACCGCGGCCGACGTCGACGACGCGGCGGCCCGCGCCCACCGGGACCCGGACCGGCTCGTCGCGGCCTACCGCGTCTCCCGGCCCGGCGCGACCCATGCCGAGCTGCGCTCCGCGATCATGGCCGACGCGCTGTTCGGCGCCGGCAGCCGAGCCCTGGCCGGGGCCCACGCGGGCCACGCGGCGTCCGCCACCTACGCCTACGAGTTCGCCTGGCGCTCCAAGGCCCTGGGCGGAGAACTCGGCGCCACCCACACCGTCGAGCTGCCCTTCGTCTTCGACCTCACGAACCGGCCCGCACTGAGCGGGCCCCGAGCCCTGCTCGGCCCCGCCAAGCCGCCGGCCGGGCTCGCCGCCCGCGTGCACGCGACCTGGGTCCGGTTCGCCGCGACCGGCGATCCCGGCTGGGACCCCTACGACACGGACCGCCGCGCCACCATGCGCATCGACACCGAATGGACCCAGGTCGACGACCCCCGCGGCCAGGAACGGCAAGCCTGGGACTGACGCCCGCTTGGGGGTTGTGTCGTTGCCGTGCGACGCAGAACGGCCCAGGTCAGTGCAGTGCCGGGGTGAGCACGGTGCGGTCGAAGGGGCCACGATGGGCGGCGGCGTGGGCGACGGCTTCGTTGACGGCGTCGAGTCCGAACGACCGGACCCGTTCGGGGGCGAGATCCAGGGCGCCCGAGGCCAGGAGCCGGATGATGCCGACGTTCGCCGTACGCGGGTACATCCACTGACCGCGCACGGTGACCGAGTTGCGCATGAGCCATGGGTAGGGAAGGGCGAGATCCGCACCACCGAGCATGCCGACACCGCCCATGAGAACGACGCGTCCGTACTCGCGTACGGTCATGGCCGCCGTCCGCGCCGCGGAGCTGGGCGCGCTCGGCGGCAGCAGGTCGATCACCATGTCGATCGGGCCGTTGGCCGCCCCGGACATCGCCGCGCGGTCGCCCGCCTCGTCCCCGGTGAGCCGGACAGGGCGCAGACGCGGTCCGAACCGGTCGGCCAGGAGGCCGAGCGCGGTCTCGTTGCGGCCCGGGGCGACCACGCGGCCCGCTCCCATGGCGAACGCCAGCGCGACCGCGTTGCTGCCGAGATTGCCGGTGGCCCCGCTGACGAGCAGCGTCTCACCCGCGGCGAGCCCACCGGCCAGCAGTCCGCCGTACGGAATGACATGCAGGCCGAGCGCGGCCCAGCGGGCCGGAGCCTCGCCCGCTGCCGCGGGGAGCGGGAAGACGTTCTCCGTCGGGACCCGCATCAACTCGGCGTACGCACCGTCGTGGAAGTACCGGGCCAGGCGCGCGCCGCCCTCGCCGCGCGAACTCCAGCCCTGCAACGTGATGTCGGGTGTCAGGGCGTCGTCCCGCGAGCGCACCGTCGTGTCGCACCACACCAGGTCGCCGGGGCGCAGCCGGGTGGCGTCCGGGCCCGCCTGGACGACCCGCCCCACGCCACCGATCCCCGGCACCACGGGCGGAACCAAGGGGTAGTTCCGCTCACCGCCGAAGACCTCGGCCGCGTAGGGCGCCACGGCGGCGGCGAGGACCTCCACCACCACCTCGCCGCCGCGGGCCTCGGGCTCGGGCACCTCCCGCACCGTGAGCGGGGCACCGAAGTGCGTCAGGACCGCTGCGCGCATAGCTGACCTCCATGTCCGTCGCGGTCGACCGTTCGGCCCCGTCGACCGTTCGTCGCGGCTGACCGTTGGTTCTGGCCGACCGTTCGTCCCAACCGACCCTAGGGAGCCCGACAGGCATGCGGGAAGCGACGATCCGGCATCCGTGGTATGCGTAGGCGGCATGGACCTCTCCAGCGCGGGCCTACGGGTCCTGCGGCAGATCGCCGAGTCCGGCAGCTTCACCGCGGCAGCCACCCGACTCGGCTACACCCAGTCGGCCGTCTCCCGCCAGGCCGCCTCCCTCGAACGCAGCGCGGGCGCCGCCCTGTTCGAGCGCCGTCCCGACGGCGTACGGCTCACACCCGCGGGCCTGACCCTGCTGCGCCACGCCCGCACGATCCTGGACTGCCTGACGGCTGCCGAGCGCGACCTCGACGGGGCCCTCGCGCAGGCCGAACCGGTGCGGCTCGGACTGTTCCTGAGCGCGGGAGCGGCCCTCCTGCCGCCCTCGCTCACGCGTCTCGCGGCGAGCGACCCACAGGTCACGGTCACGACCACCGAGGGCACCACGCCCGCCCTGATCCGGGCGGTGCGCGCGGGCTCGCTCGACCTCGCCGTCGTGACCTCCCGCCCGCCCCACCGCCCGTTGGACGACGAGTCGCCGCGCCTGCACGTCGAGACCGTCGCGGAGACCGAACTGGTGGTGGCGGTGGCGGCGACCGGACAGTTCGCGGGCCGCACCTCGGTACACGTCGACGAACTGGTCGACGCTCCCTGGATCGCCACCCCGGCGTCGCACGCGGAGCCGTTGCTCGGTGTCTGGCCCGGCCTGCCCGGGCGGCCGCACGTCGTCCACCGGGCGCGCGACTGGCTGACCAAGCTCCACCTGGTCGCCGGCGACTTTGGAGTGACGACGGTGCCCCGGCGGCTCTCACCGGTACTGCCGCCCGGTGTGAGCCTGCTGCACGTCGACGGTGCGCCCCCCGAGATCCGCCGGGTTCTCGTGGCCCGGCTTCCCGGCCGCCCCCTTCCGGCGGTCACGGCCGTCACCCGAGCGATCTTCTCGACCCTCTGACGGGCGTCCGCGGCCCGGGGTGCTCTCATGGGGCACGGATGGCGGCACCCGGCACGAGAAAGGGCCGTCGCGGCCGACGTCACCGCCCGGTGAAGTGCGCGGCCAGGCGCGCCAGCAGGGGGCGCAGTCGCGCAGGTGACGCCGCTCGTCCGGGCTGAGTGCCTCGCCGACAGCGCCGCTGAGCGAACCGGTGCGCCGAGCGTGTTCTTGCCGGAGGCGCGCGGCCGTCCTCGGTGACGTGCAGCAGGAGCTTGCGGCCGTCGGTGGGGTGGGGCTCGGCCCGTACCAGTCCGCCGCCGAGAACTACCGTCACCGAATTCGCGGTCGACCGGTGGCTGACGCCGCGCCGCTGGACGAGGTCGGCCGTGGTCTGCGGGCCGCTGCGGTCGAGGTGACCAAGGATGGCGGCCTCACCGAGCCACAGGCCATCGAAGGGGCTGACGCGGTCCTGGTCACCCACGAACACGCCGACCACTTCAACGAGGAGAGGCTCCGCAGAGCGATGGCGGACAACCCGGCCTAAGGGATCTGGACCAACGCCTCCGCCGCAGGACGGCCGGACGGCCGGACGGCACGGGTGGCCGGGTGACGGCCGCCCCGGGGTGGAAGAAGGGGTCGTCGACGAGGAAACCGATGTTGACGCGCTCACCGCCCTCAACGCCGTCGGCAGCTGTCGTCTCTCCATCTGGCGCGCCCAAAAATCTGTGTTGGCCAAAGTAGACATTCGTCTCCAGGATGTTTATGGTTTCTGCCGTACCAAACGTCGAGAAGGGTGCGGCACAGCCGCACTGTCGGGCAGTAGGAAGGCCGGTCACATGACAGTGCGGTGGCGGAGCCGCGAGGTCCGGTCGCCCGAAGCGGACGCGAGCCCGGCAGGAGACCGGGGCCGGCAGATGAGGTGACTGCCCCTTCGGGACCCCGGCGCCGGGCGGCGACGGGGTCCCGAAACGTGCGCGGCACGGAGCCGCCCTCGGAACTCTCCCCCGTTTCAGCACCGAGGGACAGCCGCGCCCGTAGCGTGGCCCCGCCGTCGGCATGCCCGGCTCCGTCCGCCTCCACGACCCGGGACACAGGGGCGACCCGCGCACTCTTCCGATGACACCCCGCTCACGGATGCGGAGATTGTGCAAAGTAGTGGCCGCCTCGGGCTGAGGGGGGTGTGAAAGGAGTGTTCAGGGGGACCCAGCCGAGCGGAGGGGAACGCGCCGCCGTGTGCGGCACATCCCGTCCGGGCCCCTCCGGTTCGGCACAGCAGCCGGAGGGGCCGTAGTCCTGCCGGAAGAGTCCGCAGGGCGGACCGAAGCGATGCACAACAGAGTCCCTGTCGCAGACGGACAGGGCCAGAGGGAACTGGCGGCCATGGATATCCAGCGCAGGAACAACGTCACCGTCATCGGACGCGAGGAGGGTCCGGTGCTGTTGCTGGCGCACGGATTCGGCTGCGACCAGAACATGTGGCGCCTGGTACTGCCCACACTGGCCGCAGAGTTCCGGGTGGTGCTCTTCGACTACGTGGGCTCGGGCCGCGCCGACCCGTCGGCCTGGGACGAACGCCGCTACAGCTCGCTGGAGGGCTACGCGGCGGACGTGCTGGAGATCTGTGACGAACTGGAGCTGCGCGACGTGACCTTCGTGGGGCACTCGGTCAGCGCGATGGTCGGCGTCCTCGCCGCGGCGAAGGCGCCCGAACGCTTCTCCCGTCTGGTCATGGTGGCGCCCTCGCCGTGCTACATCGACGACGACGGCTACCGGGGCGGCTTCACGGCGGACGACATCGAGGAGCTGCTGGAGTCGCTGGAGTCGAACTACCTGGGCTGGTCGGCCGCCATGGCGCCGGTCATCATGGGCAACGCGGACCGGCCGGAACTCGGCGAGGAGCTGACGGCCTCCTTCTGCGCGACCGACCCGGACATGGCGCGCGTCTTCGCCCGCACGACCTTTCTGTCCGACAGCCGCGAGGACCTGAAGGGGGTCGCGGTCCCGACCCTGGTGCTGGAGTGCGAACAGGACGTGATCGCCCCCCGCGAGGTCGGCGCCTACGTTCACGCCGCCGTCCCCGGCAGCCGCCTGGTGACCCTGGCGGCGACCGGGCACTGCCCGCAGCTGAGCGCACCGCAGGCCACCGCCGAAGCGATCACCGACTTCCTCGGCGTGCCCGCATGATGTGCCGTACCGATCAGGATCCGGAGGGGGAGCCGGACGTCGAGGGCCTCGACGCCGCGTTCACCTCGCTGCTGGAAGACAGCGTGGAGGAGCTGTACGAACAGGCTCCGTGCGGTTACCTGTCGACGATGATGGACGGCACCATCGCGAAGATCAACACCACGCTCCTGGACTGGCTCGGCCGCACGCGCGAGCAGGTCGTGGGACGGCTGCGCTTCACCGACCTGCTCACCGTGGGCGGCAAGCTCTACCACGAGACGCACTTCGCGCCCACGCTCCAGATGCAGGGAGAGATCAGCGGCGTCGCCCTGGAGATCAAGGCCGCCGACGGGCAGCGGATACCGGTGCTGGTCACCTCGACCGTGAAGACCAGCCAGGTCGGCGAACCGATGCTGATCCGCACCACCGTCTTCGACGCCCGCCAGCGCAGGTCGTACGAGAAGGAACTGCTGCGCAGCCGCCGGGTGGCCGAGGAAGCACGCCGGCAGGCCGAGGCCGACCGGGACCGGCTCCAGGAAGCCCTCGCCGTCCTGCAACAGAGTCTGCTGCCCGCCCAACTGCCCGAGATCCCCGGCATGGAGGCCGCCACCTACTACCACACGGCCTCCCCGGACCTGCTGGGCGGAGACTTCTACGACCTCTTCCCCGCAGGCGCCGACCGCTGGGCGTTCTTCCTCGGCGACGTGTGCGGCAAAGGCCCCCAGGCCGCGGCCGTGACCTCCCTGGCCCGCTACACCCTGCGGGCCGCGGCGCTCCACGACCCCGACCCCGTCCACGCCCTGACCACCCTGAACACCGTGCTGCACGAGCGGTACACCAGCGGCGACCCGCGTTTTTGCACCGTCGTCTTCGGCATCCTGCACCTGAGCGAGGACCGGGTCGGCGTGGATCTGGCCTCCGGCGGCCACCCCGCCGCACTGATCCAGCGGGCGGGCGGCGGCACCGACTATCTGCCCACCCCCGGCGGGATGCTCGTCGGGGCGCTGCCCCACCCGCACTTCAGCGCCGCCCGAACGGAGTTGTTCCCGGGTGACACCCTGCTCCTGTACACCGACGGCCTCACCGAGGCCCGGACCGGACCGGCGCGCGAACTCTACGGCGAGGAGGCGCTGCGCGCTTTCGCCGCCGGTCGGCCGGCTGCGGGCCCCCGGGCGCTGGTCGACGGCCTGACAGACCTGATCGCGGGGTTCGGCGACGGCCTCGACGACGACACCGCCCTGCTCGCCCTCGGCATGCCGGCTCCGCTTCCCACCCCCCGGCGGGCGGGCCCCGAATGAGCGCGTTGCAGATCACCGCCCGGGAGGCGGCCGCCGGACCCCTGTGGGAGATCGCCGGTGACCTCGACCACGTAACAGCGCCCGAACTCCGTACCGCCGCAGGCGACCTGACCCTGACCGCCGGGCAAGTCCTGGTCCTGGACCTCGCCGGACTCGACCACTGCGACTCCAGCGGCATCACCGCGCTGCTCGCCGCCAGGAATCTGGCCCTCGAACAGGGCGGCGACATAGCCCTGGCCGCGGTCCCCGCCCGCACCGCGCGCATCCTGCACGTCGTCGGCCTGGACCAGGTCTTCACCGTCCACCCCGACGCCGCCGCGGCCCGATCGTCCACTGATCCGAACCGACGGGACAGCCTCTGACCGACCCGGCGACGTGGTCCGCCCGGCTCAGTCGCGCGGTCGATGGCGGGGCGGTCGCGCCAGGTGTGACCGGGTAGGTCGTTGACCCCGGTGCGGTCCTTCACGGAGGTGGTGCGGTGGAAGGTGGCCCGGCCGTTCCAGTCGGGCAGTGCCTGGTCGGCGAAGTGTTCAAGGCGCCGCGCGGCCTGACCGGTTGATTCGCTTACACGTACGGGCATCTGCAACTGGTACAGCGCCTCGCAGGCCGCGCGGTGACCACGCTGGTGGCTTCGTGTTCCGTATCAGTGGTGGCCGGTGAGGTGGGCGCTGATGACGACGTTGCCGTTGTACCGCTGGCGCCGGTGGTCGTAACCGCCGCCGCAGGTGATGAGGCGCAGCTCGGGGCGGCCGGTGTCGGCGTACACCTTGTCGTCGGGATAGTCGGAGGCGTCGTAGACATCGACGGCGTCGACGGTGAAGTGCGCGGTCACGTGGTCCTGGCGGGGTACGTCGATACGCATGCCCGGTCTGAGGGTGCCGAGGTCGTAGAAGACGGCCGGGCCGGACGGGAGGTCGACGTGCCCGGCGATGATGGCGGTGCCCTCGCTGCCGGGGGAGGGGCCCTGACTCCACCAGCCGGCGAGTTTCGGGTCGTCCTCCGGCGGAGCGGCGAGACGGCCGTCGTCGGCGAGGTTCAGATCGGTCAGCGGAGCGTCGACGCGGATCGCGGGAATCTGCACCCGTGTGGGCCGCGCGGCCGGCAGGGGCGGCGCGGCGGGGGCCGCGGCCGGTGCTTCATGGCTGTGGCGTCGGGGTGGCTGAGGTGGTTCCTGGTCCTGTTCGAGGCCGGTGATCCCGAAGGCGACCGTCGCGCAGCCGACCAGGAGCAGCGGCCATATGCAACCCGCGGCCCGGGGTTTCCTGCCTGTTATGCGGTGCGCGGCCACGACCGGCCCTCCCGAAGTCCGTCCCCGACGCGGGTGCCGCCCGGGGACCAGGCCCTGGGCGGCACCCGCTTGCCGGGTCGCTGTCAGTGCCGGCGGCCGGTGGCGGTGCGGCGGCGGAGACCGAGGCCCGCGGCAGCGGCGACGGCGAGACCGCCGGCGGCGGCCAGGGCGGGAACGCCGATGGGGCTGGTGGAACCGGTGCCGGTGTGCATCGCACCGGTGGGCTTCTGGGTGGAGCTGGCGACGGTGTCGCCGCAGATGCGCTGCGCTTCGGAGGCGGCGGAGTCGGCCTTCATCTTGAGCTGGTCGACGTTGTCCTTCTCGGCCTTGCCCGGGTGACCGCCGTCGTCGATCGTCTTCTGGTAGTCGGCGAGCGCGGACTTGTACGCGGACTCCGCCTCCGAAGCGGCCGCGGTGGCCGGGTCGCACTGGGTGTCGGAGGCCGAGGCCATCGGCGCGGCGAACAGCAGAGCTGTGCTGGCGAGGACGGTGCCGGTGGCTATCTTCAGCGAACGCATGTACTTCCTCCAGGGGGAGAGCCCGCAGCACACCGTAGGCCGCTATGAAGGGCTCATGACTGGAGGTAAACCGCCTGGCGGCGACGGCGCGCGACACGCAGCGTCGGGGTCGACAGGTAAAGGAGTGCAACGACTGACAACGTCGCAGCTCAGGAGGGGGAGATGCCGGGCAACGGGGACGTCGGCGGGTGTGCTCCGAACGAGCGACGTGCCAACCGCTTCTGCTCGTGTATCTGCTCGTACAACTCGGAGCTCTGATGTCACATCGGCGTCCGTTGCGCCTCATGCTGGGCGGAGGGGACCCGCGTCTCCGCCTACGTGTCTGTGCCCGTGGAGGTGTCCGTGCTTGTGCCAGTGTCGCCGGGCCGCGATGCCGGCGCAGGGGAGGCGGGCGCCCAGTCCCGGGAGTGTGGGGGTCGCGGCGCGGTGACCGGGCGCAGGAAGGGTCCGGCCACGAGCCACAAGGCCGTGTAGGCGACTCCCCAGCCCAGGGTGAGGGCGCCGCCCTCATGGCTGTCAGCCTTCAGGATCGCACCGAGGATCATCAAGGCGAACGCCCCGGCCAGGGCAAGGCCGGCCATGATCCAGCGGGTGCGCGGTTTCCAGCCCCGGGCGTGCCCGGACTTCTCGTACGCCGTGCGCACGGCGGCACGCACGCCCTGCCGCCGCTCCTTGACGCCCCAGACGATCCACATCATCAGCCCGATCGCGTTGACGATGAGGACGGCGTTGAGGATGACGTCCAGCCACAGGATGTTGGTGAAGTCGATGAACTTTCCCGCACTGAGTTCCATATACCGCGTATTGCCATGCTTCCGCGGCACTACCGCTTCCGCTTAACGGCTGCTGACCGGGGTCCTGTTTCCGGGGCGCCATGTGTTGAGGCGGACCGAGCGGGGCCTGCGAGTTGGGCGCTCGTTCAGCCGGGCGGCACGGTCTCGATTCGATGATTGCGTAAACCGCAAGGGAGGCGGCCCCCTGGTGAAAGGGGAACCGCCTCCGAGGTTTCGTGGTGCGAGGTGTCAGGCGTGTCGCCGATTTCCGGTGATGACGCGGTAGAGGACCAGCAGGATCAAAGCCCCGACGACAGCCGCTATCCAGGTCGAGAGATCGAAGAAGCCGTCGATGGAGTCGACTCCGAAGATCACCTTGCCCAGCCAGCCGCCGAGAAGCCCGCCGGCGATACCGATCAGCATCGTGATGATGATGCCGCCCGGGTCCTTGCCAGGCATCAGCAGCTTGGCGATGGCACCTGCGAGCAAGCCGATGATGATCCACGCGATGATGCCCATGATGCTCTCCTGTCGGCGAAAATAAAGGCTGTATAAGCGTGTGTTCCGCCTGGCCGATTTCAAACGCGGCACGTTCCACGAATCCGTGGTGCCCGCGAGATGCCGGGACCCGGAAGGGGCGTGGGGGAGGGGGCGGCGCTGCCGTGACGCGTCAAGGCACTTCCGCGCGTGGCGCTCAGCGCTCATACAGCGATGCGGCGTAGTGCAGTGCAGTGCCGCAGCGGGTGGTGCGGGCCGTCCCGGCGCGGAGCGCTCGGCAGGCCGCGGGCGGCGGGAGCCAGGTGTCAGGAACAGTACTCCGCACTCAGGGTCGGCAGGATCTCGTCCGCCCGCCAGTCAGCGTTGTAGTTGAACGAAAGCTGGTGGCGGCCGTCGTCGGTGACCGCCACCAGCGACAGCCATCCCACGGTGCCCCCGTCGCGGTACCAGATGCTGGTGCCGCAGCCCAGTGTCAGCCGCTCGATGCCCAGCCCGTAGGAGGAGATCGGGAAGTCGGGGTTGACGACGGTCGTCTTCATCTCCTTCAACTGCCGCGCAGGCAGCAGCTTTCCGCGCAGCAGCGCCCCGTAGAACGTGTTCAGGTCGCCCGTGCTGGAGATGACGTCGGTGTTGCCCCACAGCTGCGAGCCGTTGAGCTCGGTGACGTCGTCGATGCGGTCCGGCTGCGTACCGTAGAAGAGCTTGGAGTAGCCGCGGCTGCTCGGCTCCGGCAGTTGGGCGCGGGTGCCCGGGGTGGACGTCGCCTTGAGCCCCAGCGGTTTGATGATGCGCTTGCGCACCTCGTCCTCGTACGGCCGCCCGCCCACCTCCTCCAACACCATCGCCGCCAGGACGTCGTTGGTGTTGGAGAACCCGTGCCGGGTACCGGGCGCGAACATCGGCGGGTGGGCCAGGGCGACCTTCACGCGCTGGTCGTGCGGCAGGGTGTCGTAACGGTGCTGGAGGAAGCCCTCGCCCTGCACGTAGGTGGCGACGTAGTCGCTGTCGGCGAAGTAGTCGGGCAGGCCGCTGGTGTGGTTGAGCAGCTGCCGTACGGTGATCGCGCGGCCGTCGTTGCCGTTGCCCCGGACCAGACCGGGCAGGTGCCGCTCCACGGTGTCGTCCAGGGACAGCTTGTGCTCCGCCTCCATCTGCAGCAGCACCGTCGCCACGAAAGTGCTCGTCAGGTGCCCGATGCGGAAACGGTCGTTCTTGCCGCGCGGCTCACCCGTCTTCAGGTCGCCCACCCCTGAGGAGGTCTTCCACACCCCCGCCGCATCCCGGGCCTCGGCGGCCACGCCCGGGACACCGCCCGCGACGGCCGCGTCGATCGCTTCCTGCGTCGCCTGATGGCGGGCCGGCGGAGTGGTGTCCGCCGCGGCCGGTCCCGTGAGGACGGTCGCCGCGATCGCGACTGCCGCGACCCCGACCGCACCGGTTCTCGGTCTCTTGCCTATCGTCATTCCCCGCTCCTGACAGTCGTCTGTAACTGGCTGATGCCGTACTTGTGCGTTCTGTCGCGGCAGAGTAGGACACCGGCCTTGAGCGCCGATAGCGTGTCCCAGCGTGTCCCCGCCTTGTCGGGGCGCCGGCCGTCGGTGCGGGCGCCCGCAGAGCGTGCTGACCGTGCCGATCCGGTGCCCTTGCCGATGTTCTCTCGTCAAGTCCCCGAACCGGCAACGCCGTTGCCTCTGTTTACTGACTGTCCTGTCGTCGCGGCCGCCTACTAAACTCTTCATCGCGTATGCAGAAACGTTGCGCCAATGAGCGGGGCGTGCCACACGGGGGAGAGACACGGGATGGGTTACACGATTCCGGGCTGGCTGGATGACGTCCTGGACTTCATCGGGATCAAGTTCCCGAACGTGGACGAGGACGATTACCGCGAAATGGCCACGGCCATGCGGGAGTTCGCGGAGAAGTTCGAGGGACACGGCGGTGACGCGCACAAGGCGGTGACGCGCATC
Source organism: Streptomyces sp. NPDC006552 (assembly GCF_040611655.1). NCBI lineage: Bacteria > Bacillati > Actinomycetota > Actinomycetes > Kitasatosporales > Streptomycetaceae > Streptomyces > Streptomyces sp. NPDC006552. Next base: position 48 of record NZ_JBEXOS010000007.1, on the reverse strand, counting down.
CTGTCCTCGTCCGAGGGCTGGGCCGTGGACTCGTTCGAGAAGCACTGG